>NZ_JBHVUS010000003.1:0-186821 GCF_042884005.1 Kitasatospora sp. NPDC058162 | reverse complement strand
TGTTACCCCTCCCCCCCCCCGGGGGGGGGGCGGCGCCCGGCGATCCCGCCCGCCGTCCGCTCGGCAGGCCTGCCATCGCACGCGGAGGTGGCCAGCGCGCCCGGGCCCCCGCCGGGCCGGAGTGGAAAGTCGACGGACTCGACTTCCTGTTCCGGGAATGCGGCAGTCGGGCGGCCCCACTGATGCAATCCCACCCGCGATCGCCGCGCGGCAGGCCGGCCATCCCGTGCGAGGAAGGCCAGAGCCCTTGAGCCCCGGTGGCGCGCTCCCGCCGGGCCGGAGTGGAAGGTCGGCGGGGCCGACTTCCTGCTGCGGGGCGGGCCAGCCCTGTCGCTGTAAGTCGGATCCACTGCTGTCGTAGCTGGAGTGGAGGGTCGACGGCGTCGGCTTCCTCCGCTTGGGCCGGGGGCTGCTGCCGGCCTGGGCCGTAGCTCCAACGTGACGACACCTGCCGAGCCCCGGCCGGAATGGAAAGTCGGCGGAATCGACTTCCTGCGCCCGCAGTGCGGCTGGAGATCCCACCCGCCGTCCCTGCCATCCCGCGCGGGGAAGGCCAGCGTGCTCGGGCCCCGAAAGCGCCTTCCCCGCCGGCGCAGGAAGTCGGCGGGGTCGACTTCCTGCGCCGGGAGTGCGGTCGGTGATCTCATCTGCTGTCCGTTCGGCGGGCCTGTCGTCCCGCGCGGGGGTGGCCCGTGCGCTGGGCCCCGATTGCGCGTTCCCGTCGGGCCGGAGTGGAAGGTCGGCGGGGCCGAGTTCCTGTTCCGGGAGTGTGGCTGGCGAGCCCTCGTGCCCTCGCTCGGCAGGCATGCCATCCCGCGCGGGGGCGGTCTGCACGCTTGGGCCCCGATGGCGCGTCCCCGGGTAGCGGGGCCGGCGGCGGGGTGTGGTCGGGCTCGAGGGTGTGTGCCATCGGTGGGAGGGGACGCACTGCCCCTTGCTCCCGTGGCGCTGAAGGCGGGGGCGGGGTGGGGTGGGGCGGGTAGGTTCGGGGTGTGACGACGAATCTTCCGGGCGCGAAGTTGATCCTGCTGACCACCACCCACCGGGTGGCCCCCGGGTTGCTGGCGTGGCCGGCCTGGGAGGCGCTGCGGTCGGCCGGGCGGGTGCTGGTGGGGGACGAGGGGAATCCGCAGGTGGCGGCGGTGCGGCAGGCCGGGGTGGTGGTGGAGGTGGTGCCCGCCGGGTCGGCGCCGGCGTTGGCGCGGTTGTTGACCGGGCAGCCGGCGGAGGCCGGGCCGACGGTGTGGCTGGGTGGCCCGGACGGGGATCCGGGGCTGACGGACGCGCTGGCCCGGCTCGCGGTGGAGCACGCCGGGGAGGTGCCGGAGATCGAGGTGCTGCCGGGTTCGTACGACCTGCCGGGGGCGCGACTGCTGGACCTCGCCTCGGTGATGGACCGGCTGCGCTCGCCGGGCGGCTGCCCGTGGGACGCCGAGCAGACCCACGAGAGCCTGGTGAAGTACCTGGTCGAGGAGGCCTACGAGCTGGTCGAGGCGATCGAGGAGGGGGACCGGGACATGCTGCGCGAGGAGCTGGGCGACGTCCTGCTCCAGGTGTTCTTCCATTCCCGGATCGCCGAGGAGCACCCGTCGGAGGCGTTCTCGATCGACGACGTGGCCGGTGACATCGTCGAGAAGCTGATGTACCGGCATCCGCACGTGTTCGGGGACGTCGAGGCGGAGGGCGCCGCCGAGGTGGAGGCGAACTGGGAGCAGCTGAAGGCGGCCGAGAAGGCGGACCGGGAGTCCGTCCTGGACGGCGTTCCGGCCGGGCTGCCGGCATTGGCGTACACGGCGAAGCTGGTGTCCCGGGTGCGCCGGGCGGGCTTCACGGAGGTGCCGGACGAGCCGTACCGACTGCCGGAGGAGCTGACCGCGGAGTCGGCGGGCCGGTTGCTGCTGGCGGTGGCGCAGCGGGCGCACGACGCCGGGGTGGACGTGGACGCGGCGCTGCGCTCGGCCGCGCGCGGCTACCGGGACGCGGTGCGCGCGGCCGAGGGCCTCAAGCCGGAGTAGCCGGAGGCCGAACCGGCCGGCTCAGGCCGCCGTGGCGGTGCGCTCGGAGGAGCCCCGCTGCGGCGGGACGAGTTCGCCGATGGCCTCGCCGATCAGGACGACGAGTTCGGCGAGGCGCTCCAGGTCGAGGTGGTCGGGCAGGTCGGCGAGGGAGACGATCCGCTCGCCCTTGGGGCCGGCCACGCAGAAGAGGTCGATCGGCCCGAAGTGCTTCTCGGCGGTGTCGACCAGGGCGGCGACGTCGCTGGGCCGGCGGATGTCGCCGCCGACGCCGACCACGGGGCAGCCCGGCCGGTCGAGTTCGGAGGCGAGGTCCTCGGCGATGCCGACGTGGGTGTCGGCGATCAGCATCCCGGCGGCGCCGGCCGCGGTGAACCGGCGGGCGAGGTCGGCTCCCGAACCGCCGTCGAGTACCGCGATGACGACGACTGCTCCGCTGACCTTCATTGGTCCAGCTCCTCCCTGCGGGCGACACCGCACCGGCGCCCACGCGTACTTCGGAGGATCGTAGGCACGTCCTGACCCTCCGCAACAGGGATTACCCCGCAGGTGACCAGGCTCACGCCTGCCACCCGGCCAAGAGCTGTCCAAGGCCTGTCCGCGGACCGTCCACGGACCGTCCACGGGGCGTCCACGGAGTGTTGACGACCTGCTCGCGCTCCGCTCGTCCGCCGCTCGCGCGCCGTTCGCGAACCGTTGACGATCGCCGGCCGGTCCGGGCGCGTCCGGTCGAGCGGTTGCCGAGCGGTTACGGTCGACCCATGCCAGCTCAGCCCGACGGCGCCCCGTCCGCCGCCCAGCCCGATCCGCAGCTCTTCACCTGGGAGTTCGCCGCCGACCCGTACCCGGCCTACGCCTGGCTGCGCGAGCACGCCCCGGTGCACCGCACCAAGCTGCCGAGCGGGGTGGAGGCCTGGTTGGTGACGAGGTACGCGGACGCCCGGCAGGCGCTCGCGGACGGCCGGCTGTCGAAGAACCCGGCGCACCACAGCGAGCAGGCGCACCGCACCGGCCGGGTGGGCATCCCGGGGGAGCGGCAGGCGGACCTGATGACCCACCTGCTGAACATCGACCCGCCGGACCACACCCGGCTGCGCCGCCTGGTGTCGAAGGCGTTCACCCCGCGCAGGGTGGCCGAGTTCGAGCCGCGGGTGCAGCAGTTGACCGACCGGCTGATCGACGGCTTCGCGCAGCGCGGGTCGGCGGACCTGATCCACGAGTTCGCGTTCCCGCTCCCCATCTACGCGATCTGCGACATGTTGGGCGTGCCGGCCGAGGACCAGGACGACTTCCGGGACTGGGCCGGGATGATGCTGCGACACACGAAGCCGGGCCAGGGTGGCGGCCAACGCGGCGGTGTGGGGCGGGCGGTGAAGCAGATCCGCGCGTACCTGCTGGAGCTGATCCACCGCAAGCGGGCGGACCTCGGGGACGACCTGATCTCCGGCCTGATCCGGGCGAGCGACCACGGTGAGCACCTGACCGAGAACGAGGCCGCCGCGATGGCCTTCATCCTCCTCTTCGCCGGGTTCGAGACGACGGTGAACCTGATCGGCAACGGGACGTACGCGCTGCTGCGCAATCCCGGTCAGCGGGCGCTGCTGCAGGAGTCGGTGGCCCGCGGCGAGACCGCGCTGCTGGAGACCGGGATCGAGGAACTCCTGCGCTACGACGGGCCGGTGGAGCTGGCGACCTGGCGGTTCGCGACCCGCCCGCTGACCATCGGCGGGGTGGACATCCCGGTCGGCGACCCGGTGCTGGTGGTGCTGGCGGCGGCGGACCGCGACCCGGCCCGGTTCTCGGACGAGAACACCCTGGACCTGGCCCGGAGCGACAATCCCCACCTGGGGTTCGGGCACGGCATCCACTACTGCATCGGCGCCCCGCTGGCCCGGCTCGAAGGGCGGTCCGCGCTGGCCACGTTGCTTTCCCGACTGCCCGATCTCCGGCTGGCCGAAACCCCGGAGAATCTGCGCTGGCGAGGTGGCCTGATCATGCGCGGATTGCGCGAACTTCCGGTCGAATTCAGTCCGGAGAGCCGGTCGCCGCACAGCCGTCCTGAGCCGCCGACACGCTGACGTGACGTCGCAAATCCGGCCCGGAGGGCGGTATGAACACCCATCAAACCGGACAAAGACCCGCCGTTGGTAGGCGACCGAACACGGGCCGTAATTTTTGTGTGATGTCGGTGATATGAGCTTGTGATTGGTCTGAGGATCTGTCTAGTCTCCCTGGAGTTCGCAGCTGCGGACCTCGTGCGCGGGACGCCGAATCCTGCCCGCCGCGTCACGGGAAACCGACCAGAACCCTGGGCAGGGGCGGGGGAACCAGGTTTGTTGCCGTTCCTCCACGGCTTGGGGTGAAGCCGCCCGAGCGGAAGCGTTTCCGCACACGGCGGCCGGGCCACCTCCCGGTCCGAACCCGACAGCTCACCTCGCAGGCGTGCGGAGAGGGACCTTCATGCTGTTCGTTGGATCTGGCCGTCATCGCCGTCGCACCCAGGCCGAGAAGGCCATCGCCGTCGCCGGTGTGGCCGGCGTCGGACTCGCACTGCCGCTCCTCTCCGCCACCGGCGCCTCCGCCGCCCCGGCCTCCGCCTGGGACTCGGTCGCCCAGTGCGAGAGCGGCGGCGACTGGGGCATCAACACCGGCAACGGCTTCTACGGCGGCCTGCAGTTCACCTCCAGCACCTGGAAGGCGTACGGCGGCACCGCGTTCGCGGCGCAGGCCAACCAGGCCAGCCGGGCGCAGCAGATCTCGGTCGCCGAGAAGGTCCTCGCCTCGCAGGGCCCCGGCGCCTGGCCGGTCTGCTCCCTGAAGGCCGGCCTGAGCAAGGGCGGCGCCCCGGCCGACGTGGACGCCTCCTCGGACGCCAAGCCGCAGAAGCAGCAGGTCCAGAAGCAGCAGGCGCAGAAGCAGGCGCCCAAGCAGCAGACCCCCAAGGCCGCCGCGAAGCCCGCCCAGCCGCAGCCGGTCCAGCAGTACGCGCCGAAGCACGCCGCGCCGAAGACGGCCGAGAAGCCGGTCGACCAGTCGGCCCAGCAGTACACCCCGAAGCACGCCGCCCCGCGGGCCGCCCAGGCCCCGGCCGCCGCCACGACCGGCCACGACTACACCGTCCGGGACGGCGACACCCTGTCGGGCATCGCCACCACCCAGGGCGTGTCCGGTGGTTGGCAGGCGCTGTACGACGGCAACCGCGGCACGGTCGGCGGCAACCCGAACCTGATCATGCCCGGCCAGGTCCTGCACCTCGGCTGAGCCGTTCCACGGCGGACACGGAGGGGGCCGCGCCCGGCGGCCCCCTCCGTCCGCGTCCTCCGCGTCCGTCCGGACCCGTCCTCGTCCCGGCCCGCCCCGGTGGGACGGGCCGGGACGAGCAGGTGAACTACCGGTGGGTAGCAGGGCCACACGCTGAGACGGAGTCGAGGCCGACGTGGTCCCGGGAGCCCGGGCGGTTAGGCTCTGGTCGTAACGACTCCGCAATCGTCCGGCCTGACAGCACCACCGCCAGCCGGACCCTGCTTCCGCAAGGAGATGCTTCGTGCCGTCCATCGATGTCGTCGTAGCCCGTGAAATCCTCGACTCCCGCGGCAACCCCACGGTAGAGGTCGAGGTCGGCCTCGACGACGGCAGCACGGGTCGTGCCGCTGTTCCGTCGGGTGCCTCGACCGGCGCCTTCGAGGCGCTTGAGCTGCGCGACGGCGACAAGAACCGCTACTTCGGCAAGGGCGTGGAGAAGGCCGTCCTCGCCGTCATCGAGCAGATCGGCCCGGAGCTGGTCGGCTACGACGCCACCGAGCAGCGCCTGATCGACCAGGCCATGCTCGACCTGGACGCCACCCCGGACAAGTCCTCGCTCGGCGCCAACGCCATCCTGGGCGTCTCGCTGGCCGTCGCGCACGCCGCCTCCGAGGCCAGCGACCTGCCGCTGTTCCGCTACCTGGGCGGCCCGAACGCCCACGTCCTGCCGGTCCCGATGATGAACATCCTCAACGGCGGCTCGCACGCGGACTCCAACGTCGACATCCAGGAGTTCATGATCGCCCCGATCGGCGCGGAGTCCTTCTCCGAGGCCGTCCGCTGGGGCGTCGAGGTCTACCACACCCTCAAGGGCGTGCTGAAGGAGCGCGGCCTGTCCACCGGCCTCGGCGACGAGGGCGGCTTCGCGCCGAACCTGGACAGCAACCGCGAGGCCCTGGACCTGATCACCGAGGCCATCGAGAAGGCCGGCTACGTGCCCGGCCGCGACATCGCGCTGGCCCTGGACGTCGCCGCCTCCGAGTTCTACCAGGACGGCGCCTACCAGTTCGAGGGCAAGGCCCTGTCGGCCGCCGAGCTCATCGAGTACTACGCCGAGCTGGTCGCCGCCTACCCGCTGGTCTCCATCGAGGACCCGCTGGACGAGTCGGACTGGGACGGCTGGAAGGCCATGACCGTCAAGCTGGGCGACAAGGTCCAGCTGGTCGGCGACGACCTGTTCGTCACCAACCCGGCCCGCCTGGCCAAGGGCATCGAGACCGGCACCGCCAACGCGCTGCTGGTGAAGGTGAACCAGATCGGTTCGCTGACCGAGACCCTGGACGCCGTCGAGCTGGCCCAGCGCAACGGCTACCGCTGCATGATGTCGCACCGCTCCGGTGAGACCGAGGACGTCACCATCGCCGACCTGGCCGTCGCCACCAACTGCGGCCAGATCAAGACCGGTGCCCCGGCCCGCTCCGAGCGCGTCGCCAAGTACAACCAGCTGCTGCGCATCGAGGAGATCCTCGACGACGCCGCCGAGTACGCCGGCCGCGGCGCCTTCCCGCGCTTCCGCTCCGCGGCGGAGTGACGAGCACCGCAAGCACGAGGGCCGAGGCCGCGAGCACGAGGGCCGAGACCGCGAGCACGAGGTCGGAGACCGCGAGCTAGCGCACGCCTGACCGGTGCCCCGCCGCACACCCCGTAGGGTGGACGGCGGGGCACCGTCGCGACCAGGAGGGGATACGGGAGATGGCTGGCTGGAGGATCCCGGGCTTGGCGGCCCGGCCTCGGTTCACGAGCCGGGCGACCGTCCTCGTCCTGGTGCTCTGCTCGCTGGTGGCGATCCTGGCCTACCCGACGCGGCAGTTCATCTCCCAGCGCGCCGAGATCTCCGCCCAGCGGGCGAAGGCCGACCACTCGCGCCAGCAGGTCGACCAGCTGCGCCGGGACAAGGCGCGCTGGCAGGATCCGGAGTACGTCAAGGCGCAGGCCCGGGCCCGGCTGCACTACGCGGTGCCGGGGGAGACCCCGTACATCGCGGTGGACCCGGCCGGTCCGGCCGCCCAGCCCTCTGCCCCGGCCGGTACGGCCTCCCGCTCCGCCGACGCGGCCGCCGGCGCGGCGAAGGCCGCCAAGCCCTGGTACACCAGCATCTGGGACTCGGTGGACGCCGCCGACGCCGCCGCGCCGGTCGCCGCCGCCCCCCGTCCGCTCCCCCCGTCCTCCGTTGGAGACCCCACCCCCCATGACCACTGAGAACCACCCCGCCGTCTCCGACGCCGACGTCGCGGCCATCGCCGCCCAGCTCGGCCGGGTGCCGCGCGGCCTGCGCGGTGTGGCGCACCGCTGCCCCTGCGGCAACCCCGACGTCGTCGAGACGGCGCCCCGGCTGCCGGACGGCACGCCGTTCCCGACGCTGTACTACCTGACCTGCCCCAAGGCCGCCTCGCTGATCGGCACCCTGGAGGCGGAGGGCGTGATGAAGGACCAGACGGCCCGGCTCGCCGAGGACCCGGAGCTGGCCGCCGCCTACCAGAAGGCGCACGAGGACTACATCGCCCGGCGCGACGCGATCGAGGTGCTGGAGGGCTTCCCGAGCGCCGGCGGCATGCCGGACCGGGTGAAGTGCCTGCACGTGCTGGTCGGCCACTCGCTGGCGGCCGGCGAGGGCGTCAACCCGCTCGGCGACGAGGCGATCGGCATGCTGGAGGACTGGTGGGCCAAGGGCCCGTGCGTCTCCCCGGCCGAGGTCGAGGCGGCCGGTGAGCGGGTCCTGCGCAACCGGGCCAAGGACCAGGACCACGAGGCCGTGATTGCGGCCAAGCAGCAGAAGACCGCCGAGCGGGCCGCCAAGAAGCGCGCCGTCGAGGACGCCACCACGGAGCAGGAGTCCGAGTGAGCATGACCCGCGTGGCCGCGATCGACTGCGGCACCAACTCGATCCGGCTGCTGGTCGCCGACCTCGACCCGGAGACGGGCGAGATCACCGACCTCGACCGCCGCATGATCATCAACCGGCTGGGCCAGGGCGTGGACCGGACCGGCCGGCTGCACCCGGACGCGCTGGCCCGCACCTTCGCGGCCTGCCGGGAGTACCGGGAGGTCATCGAGGGCTTCGGGGTCGGCCCGGAGCGCACCCGCTTCGTCGCCACCAGCGCCTCCCGGGACGCCGAGAACAGCGACGAGTACGTCAAGGGCGTGCGCGACATCCTGGGCGTCGAGCCGGAGGTGGTGAGCGGCGAGGAGGAGGCGCACCTGTCCTTCGTCGGCGCCACCAAGGAGCTGACCGGCGGGCAGTTCCCCGCCCCCTATCTGGTCTTCGACCTGGGCGGCGGCTCCACCGAGTTCGTGCTCGGCGGGGCGGAGGTCCAGGCGGCGCGCTCGGTGGACATCGGCTGCGTGCGGCTCACCGAGCGGCACTTCGGCGGCGCCGAGCTGCCCTCGGCGGAGCAGATCGAGGAGGCCCGGGCGCACGTGCGGGCCGAGCTGGACAAGGCCGAGGAGGCCGTCCCGCTGACCGGCGCGGCCACCCTGGTGGGCCTGGCGGGGACGGTCACCACGGTGTCCGCGATCGCCCAGGACCTGCCCGCGTACGAGTCGGAGCGGATCCACCACTCCCGGATCAGCCGCGAGCGGGTCGCCGGGATCGCGGGCGAGCTGCTGGCCGCCACCCACGCCGAGCGCGCGGCCATCCCGTCGATGCACCCGGGCCGGGTGGACGTGATCGCCGCGGGCGCGCTGGAGCTGCTGGAGATCATGGACCGCACCGGCGCCGCCGAGGTGGTCGTGAGCGAGCACGACATCCTGGACGGCATCGCCTGGAGTACGGCCTCCTGACGACCCGCAGGCCTTACCTGACCGGCCCCGACGCCCCTTCCGGGGTGCCGGGGCCGGGGCGCGCCCGGGCCCGTGCGAGAACCTTCGTGAATTTCTTCACATGACGATCCAGTCTTTCGTCGCACCCCGTGGCCCGCTACGCCCGAATTGTGAGACCGAAGGCCCGCCGGTCGCGCGGCCCCTTGGATCGCAGGTCAGGCCTCGTTCAGGGTTTGAAAATCGAAATCACGAGCGGGAACCCGGGCGCTGTACGGATCGTTGCTGCTCAGCCGGGTAGTGCTCCGGCGCACGTTCGCGGGGGGCCGCCGGGGGCCGTGAGCCGGTGCGCCGGGCCGGTTTTTGTGGGCGCGGAGTGTAGCACGGGGTGTCCAGAAGCTTGTGACCGGGCTCACGAAGGCTGCTCCGGACGGTGCTGGATACTTTCGGATATGAGCACCACGGAGCGTCCTCGCATCCTCATTGTCGGCGGTGGTTACGTCGGCCTGTATGCCGCGATGCGCATCCTCAAGAAGATGCGCTACGGCGAAGCGACCGTCACGGTCGTCGACCCGCGGTCGTACATGACGTACCTGCCCTTCCTCCCCGAGGCGGCCGGCGGCAACGTCGCGCCCCGCAACCTCGTCGCGCCGCTGCGCAAGACCCTCAAGCAGGCGGAGGTGCTGACCGGGTCCGTCACCGGCATCGACCACGCCCGCAAGGTCGCGACCATCCAGCCGGCGGCCGGCGACAGCTACGAGCTGCCCTTCGAGTACCTGGTCGTCGCGACCGGCTCGGTCTCCCGCACCTTCCCGATCCCGGGTCTGGCGGAGAACGGCATCGGCATGAAGACGGTCGAGGAGGCCATCGGCCTCCGCAACCACGTCATGGCCCAGCTCGACAAGGCCGAGTCCACCTCGGACGAGGAGGTCCGCCGCAAGGCACTGACCTTCGTCGTCATCGGCGGCGGCTTCGCCGGCATCGAGACGGTCGCCGAGGTCGAGGACATGGCCCGCGACGCGGCCAAGCTGTACAAGACCGTCAGCCGCGACGACATGCGCTTCGTCGTGGTCGAGGCGGCCAACCGCATCCTCCCCGAGATGGGCCCGGACCTCGGTCTGTGGACCAAGGAGAAGCTCGAGGAGCGCGACATCGAGGTCTACATCGAGACCTCGATGGACTCCTGCATCGACGGCCACGTCGTGCTGAAGAACGGCATGGAGATGGACGCCGCCACCATCGTGTGGACGGCCGGCGTGAAGCCGAACCCGGTGCTGGCCAACTTCGGCCTGCCGCTGGGCCCGCGCGGCCACGTCGACACGGCGCCGACCCTCCAGGTCCAGGGCTTCGACTACGTCTGGTCCGCCGGCGACAACGCCCAGGTCCCGGACCTCGCCGCCGGCGAGGGCGCCTGGTGCCCGCCGAACGCCCAGCACGCCTGCCGCCAGGCCGTCGTCCTCGGTGACAACGTGATCTCCGGCATGCGGGGCTTCCCGCAGAAGGAGTACAAGCACAAGAACCTGGGTGCGGTCGCCGGTCTCGGCCTGCACAAGGGCGTGGCGATCCTCTTCGGCAAGTACAAGCTGAAGGGCCGTCCGGCCTGGTGGTTCCACCGCCTGTACCACGGTGCGATGGTCCCGACCTTCAACCGCAAGGTCCGCGTCTTCACCGACTGGACCCTCGCGATGTTCCTGAAGCGCGAAGCGGTCGGCCTCTCCCAGATGGAGAAGCCGCAGCTTCCGATCCAGGAGGTCACGCCGCCCACCAAGCCCGTCGAGGCCGCCAAGCCGGCCGCCGACAAGGAGCTCGCCAGCAAGTAAGCGACTGGACCCCGGTGTGGGAGCGCCGGGGTATGAGTCGGAGGCCCTCCGCCCGGCAGTGTCGCCGGACCACGACCTCCGTGGTGCTCAGCCGGCCGTGCGACCGGGCGGAGTACAGCAGTAGAGGAGCCCCTGCCGAGAACCCTCCGGCAGGGGCTCCTGCCGTGCCCGGACCGTACCCGGTGCCGGTGTGGGTGCCGAAGCACCCCCGCCCCCGGCCGCGGGTGCGACCGGGGGCGGGGGCGGGGGCGGGGCGGGCCGACGGGGCGTCAGTCGGTCTTGATGCTCGACAGGATGTCCAGCTTGGCGGCCCGGCGGGCCGGCCAGATCGCGGCCACCAGGCCGACCAGCCCGGCCAGGCCCAGGAACAGCGCCAGCTGGCCGTACGGCAGCACGGTGGTCAGCCCGCTCAGGCTGGACTTGAGCGTCCCGTTGATCGCCCAGGCGATGAAGCAGCCGAGCAGCAGGCCGATCCCGGCGCCGAAGAGCGAGATCACCACCGACTCCAGCCGGACCATCCGCTTGATGCCACTCCGGTCCAGGCCGATCGCCCGCAGCATCCCGATCTCGCGCTTGCGCTCGAAGACCGACATGGCCAGCGTGTTGATCACGCCCAGGACGGCGATCAGGACCGCCATGCCCAGCAGGCCGTACATCAGGTTCAGCGCGAAGGTGATGACCTGGCTGAACTGGTCCCGGACGTCCTGCTTGGACTTGACCTCGATCACCGGGTTGGCGCCCGTGGCGTCCTTGATCGACTGCTTGAGCCCGGCGGTGGCGCCGTCCTTGCCCTTGACCAGGACCTGGGGGACGTACGGCTTCGGCTCGTGCTTGGCGATCTCGCTGTTGGCCAGCAGGACCGGGCCGAGCATGCCGCCCTTCTCGTACACGCCGCCGACGGTGAGCTGACCGGCGGAGCCGTCCGGGTAGGAGACCGCCATCGTCGAGCCGGTGGTGACGTTGAACTTGGTGGCGACGTCCTGGTCCACCAGCAGCTGGCCCTGGCCGAGGCCGGCGGTGGAACCGCTGGTCAGCTTGATGTCGACGACCTGCTCCAGGACGGCCGGGTCGAGGCCGGTGATCTCCTTGTAGGTGCCGTCGAGCTTCCAGTCGGTGGAGGTCATCGGCGAGGAGGCCGCGACCCCGGGGGCCTTGGCGATCTGGGCGGGCACCTGCTCGGAGAGGCCCATCCGGTTGGCGGCCGAGACGAGGTAGTCGGCCTTCATCGACTTGGTGACGGCCCGGTCGATGGTGTCCCCGACCGAGGTGCCGATCACGGTCAGACCGGTGACCAGGGTCAGCCCGATGGTGAGCGCGGCGGCGGTGGCCGCGGTGCGGCGCGGGTTGCGCACCGCGTTCTGCTGGGCGAGCTTGCCCGGGGTGCCGCCCAGCCCCCGCAGCAGCGGGCCGACCAGGGCGACCACCGGGCGGGAGAGCAGCGGCAGCAGCACGAACACGCCGATCAGGGCCAGGAAGGCACCCGCGCCGACCGGCATCCGGCCGCTGTCGTTGCCGGTGGAGGCGCCGTAGGCGATCAGCGCCAGGCCGCCGCCGGCGAGCACCGAACCGATGGTGTTGCGGACCACCAGGCTCTTCTGACTGGTCGGCTGGTCGCCGCTGCTCATCGCCGCCACCGGCGCGATCCGGGCCGCCCGCACGGCCGGCAGCAGGGCGGACAGGACCGTCACCAGGACGCCCACCACGAGGGTCACCACGACGGTCAGCGGCTGGATCACCAGCGCGCCGCTCGGCATGTTCTCGTCCAGCGAGCCGATCAGCGACTGCATCCCGGCGCCGATCCCGACACCGGCCAGCAGACCGGCCACGGCCGAGACGGTGCCGATCAGCAGCGCCTCGATCAGCACCGAGCGGGTCACCTGCTTGCGGCTGGCGCCGATCGCCCGCAGCAGTGCGAGCTCCTTGGTGCGCTGGGCGACCAGCATGGTGAAGGTGTTGGCGATGATGAAGATGCCGACGAAGAGCGAGATGAAGGCGAAGACCAGCAGCATGGTGCGCATGCTGTCGGTGCCCTTGGCGATCTGCGCCTGGTCGTCCGCCTGCAGCTTGGCGCCCGTCTCGACGTCGAACTGGCGGGCGGCCGGCACCTTCGACTCGACCTGGGCGAGCAGCGCGTCCTGGGAGGTGCCGGGCTTGGCGGTGAGCACGATGCTGCTGTAGCGGCCCGGCTCCAGCAGCGTCTGCTGGGCGGTGGCCTTGTCGAACAGGGTGAGCGTGCCACCGGTGTTCACCACCGGGTCGTCGGTGGTGAAGACGCCGGTGAGCTTCGCCTCGATCACCGGCCCGTTGGCGGCCACCCGGACGGTGTCGCCGACCTTGTAGCCCGCCTTGTCGGCGGTCTTGCGGTCGAGGGCGACCTCCTTGGCGTTCTTCGGGCCCTGACCCTCGGTCATCGGGTAGCGCGGGTCCCGGCCGTCCTGGCCCGGGGCGAAGTTGGCGCCCTTGGCCGACCAGACCTGGCCGATCAGGTTGCCCTTCTTGTCGGCGACCCCGGTGAAGCCGCCGGCCACGCCGCGGGCGCCGGCCGCGCCGGGCAGCCCGGCCAGCTGCTGGACGGTGTCGTCGGTGAGGCCCGCGCCGGCCTCGCTCTTCTGCTTGGCCGAGGCGCCGGAGCCGGCCGCGCGGTCCACGACCTGGACGGCGACGTCCGAGTAACTCTTGGAGTTGCTGTCCCGCAGGGCCTTGCCGAAGGTGTCGGAGAAGACCATGGTCCCGGCGACGAACGCCGTGCCGAGCATGACGGCGAGCGCCGTCATCAGCAGTCGGCCCTTGTGGGCCAGCACATTGCGCAGTGCGGTGCGATACATGAGGAGTCCTGGGGAGGTTCGAGGGCGTGGGGCGGGCGGGCCGGGTGTCAGCTGGTGCGGCCCTTGGCCTCGAAGCGGCGCATGCGGTCCAGGACGGTGTCGGCGGTGGGGCCGTGGAGTTCGTCGACGATCTTGCCGTCGGCGAGGAAGACGACGCGGTCGGCGTAGGAGGCGGCGACGGGGTCGTGGGTGACCATGACGACGGTCTGGCCGAGTTCGCGCACGGAGTTGCGCAGGAAGGAGAGGATCTCGGCGCCGGAGCGGGAGTCGAGGTTGCCGGTGGGTTCGTCGGCGAAGATGATGTCGGGCTTTCCGGCGAGGGCGCGGGCGCAGGCGACGCGCTGCTGCTGGCCGCCGGAGAGCTGGGAGGGGCGGTGGCTGAGGCGGTCGGAGAGGCCGACGGTGTCGACGACGCGGTCCAGCCAGGCCTTGTCGGCCTTGCGGCCGGCTATGTCCATCGGGAGGGTGATGTTCTCCAGGGCGGTCAGGGTGGGGAGCAGGTTGAAGGCCTGGAAGATGAAGCCGATGTGGTCGCGGCGCAGCTGGGTGAGCTGCTTGTCCTTGAGGCCGACGAGTTCGGTGTCGCCGATGGTGGTGGAGCCGGAGGAGACGGTGTCCAGGCCGGCCATGCAGTGCATGAGGGTGGACTTGCCGGAGCCGGAGGGGCCCATGATGGCGGTGAACTCGCCCTGGGGGAAGGTGACGCTGACGTTGTCCAGGGCGACGACCCGGGTCTCCCCCTCCCCGTAGACCTTGTTCAGGCCGGTGGCGCGGGCGGCCGCCAGGCCGGTACGGACGGCGGTTGCGGTCGACGTGGTCACGGGGGTGCTCCTTGCTGGTCCGCGGATTCGTACCTCCATGCTCCGCGACGTGATCATGGTTCGGCGTCGCCCCGTCGAACGGTTGGCCCGACCGCCGCTGGTTGTACGGGAGGTACCGGACCCTCCTCCTGCGGTATGACGGGAACCCTGAGGGTGATGCGGTGGCCGGAATCGCCGTGCTTCGTGGCCAAATCCCGAACTGTTCGTCAGATGGCAAGGAAACATGACAACTTCCCGGGCTGAGAACATGCGAAAGGGTGAGCCGGGCGACTAGTCTCAGGGGTGGTTCACGGGACGCCCGGATGGTGGAACGCAGACACGGGCAGCTTAAAACTGCTTGGCCGCGAGGCCGTGCCGGTTCGAGTCCGGCTCCGGGCACCGCATCGACCCGCGGGGACGCCTCCGGCGTCCCCGCCGGCAGTCGTTCACCGGATCCTCCTCGCGGCGTATCCCGCTATTTTTGCCAAGCCATTACCCTGGTACCTGGGCGGTGCAGTGCCGCCACGGAGGGAATGTGCAATGAGAAGCAGCAACCCGGTCTTCTCGCGGGAGGGTTCCTTCTCCCGCGAGCCCGGTTACGCGGGGTTCGGTGGCACCGGCCAGGCCGGGAGCCCGTACGGCAACCCCTACGCGGGCACGCAGTACGCCCAGCCCCAGGGGCAGGGCCCGCTGACGGACGAGCAGCTCTACCAGATGTACAACGGGCCGTCGGCCGGCCCGGCGGCCACCGGGCGGATGACGCTCGACGACGTGGTCGCCCGCACCGCCATGACGCTGCTCACCCTGGTCGCCGCGGGTGCGGTGGCCTGGTTCACGCTGCCGTTCGAGAACTTCGGCTTCGCGATCGGCGCCTCGCTGGTCGCCTTCGTCGTCGGCCTGGTGGTCTCGTTCAAGCGCAGCGTCAGCCCGGCGCTGATCCTGGTCTACGCGGCCCTCCAGGGCTTCGCGATGGGCGCCATCTCGCACGCGTTCAACACCATGCTGAACGGCATCGTGATCCAGGCGGTGCTGGGTACGGCGGCGGTGTTCGCGGCGATGCTGTTCGCGTACAAGAGCGGCCGGATCAGGGTCACCGCGCGCTACCAGCGGATCGGTCTCGCGATCGCCCTGGGCTTCGTGCTGCTGATGCTGGTCAACGTGGTCGCGATGGCCTTCGGCGCCGACATGGGCCTGCGCTCCGGCCCGCTGGGCATCGTGGTCGGCCTGGTCGGCATCGGCCTGGGCGCCTTCTTCCTGTCGCTGGACTTCGCGGCGATCGAGGAGGCCATCGCTCAGGGCGCCCCGCAGCAGGAGTCCTGGCGGGCGGCCTTCGGGCTCACCCTGTCGCTGGTCTGGATCTACATGGAGATGCTGCGGCTGATCGCGATCCTGCGCGGCGACGACTGACGCACCCCCGGTCGTCGCCACCCACTGCCGCCGGGCCCCGGAGCGAACTTCGCTCCGGGGCCCGGCGGCGTTCAGGCCTGTCTCTTGGGTCCTTGCCGGGTCCGCGACGCCGGGGCACGCACCTCGCCGCGTTGTCGTCAGTCGCCAATGGCCCCCAGCCTTCGGCCGGGAGGTGCCCCCACCGCAGTGGCTCCCTCCTCCGCCTTGCGATGCACGCACCCCAACGCCGCGGCCCGATCCGACAAAACCCAAGAGACAGGCCTAGGCTCCTCCCCATGCATGACGTACAGCCCCTGGTCGAAGCCGTGGACAACCTGGCGGATCGTTTCCGCTCGCTGCCGCAGAGCAAGCTGCTGGGCGCCGTGCCCGGGCATGCCTCGCGGGCGGCGGCGGTGCTGGCGCTCGCGCGGCGGCTGGCCGCGCTGGCGCTGGCGGTGGAAGGCGGGCCGGAGCGGGAGTTCCCGGATGCCGGGGCCTTCGCGGCGGGGGACCAGCTGGCCGTCGCCGGGCACGACCTGGCGGCCGCGCTCGCGGCCCTGCCGGAGGGCGCTGCGGTGGCGCTGCCCGGCGGGCCGGTGCCGGCGGCCGAGCTGCTGGCCGGGGCGGTGGCCGCGGTCCGGGAGACGGCCGGGCTCTGCGCCTGAGCCGCCCGGCCCTCCGGGAGCCGGACGCGCCGAAGGCCGACCCGGTCGGTAACCCCGTGACCCGGTCGGCCTTCGGTCCTGCTGCGTGGCTGAGGTGGGGTCAGATGCTGGCGACCACCCGGTCGGCGAGCACGTAGACGGCCTCCTCGTCGGTGGAGAAGGTCAGCGAGTAGGAGCCGGAGAAGCGCGAGCCGCCGAGCAGTCGGACGTGCTCACCGGCACGGACCGCGTCGATCAGCCGGTAGGCGGCCTCCCGGTCGCCCGGGGCCACGCACAGCGTGGTGCCGTCGGCGAAGGCGTACACGTCCAGGGTGCCGAGCGGGCCCGGGCGGACGTCGATCAGGGCGACGGCCTCCTCGGCGAGGGCGGCGAGCCGGGTGTCGGTCCACTCGCGGGAGGGTGCCTGGCTCGGCACGAAGTCGGGGTGCGAGGGGTGGCGGCGCGGGTCGGGCGCGGCGACCGGGGCCTCCTCCACGACCGGCTCGGCGTCCAGCAGCCCGGCCTCCAGGCCGGTGGCCAGCAGGTCGGCCTCGCGGCGGGCGCGGGCGTCCTTGGGGGTCTCGCCGACGGGGTGGCCGGGGCGCAGCGGGGTGCCGCCCTCGGTGCCGGGCTCGGCCGGGCCGGTGCCGCCCTCGTTGATCAGGTCCTCCAGCGCGGAGCGCAGCGCCTCGCCGAACTCCGGGTCCATCGTCCCGGCGTTGTCGGCGGCGTCCTGCGGGCCGGTGGGGCGGGGGAAGAACAGCGGCCACTCGTCGGTGCCGGCCAGCACCTCGGTGAAGGGCGCCCCGGTGAAGGGGGAGTCGAACAGCGGCGCGTCCTCGGCCGCGCGGGCCTCCTGCTCGGCCCAGAACGCCCGGGCCTCGGTGATCTCCCGCTCGCGGTCGGCGGCGAGCGCCTCGGCGACGGCCCGGCGTATCGCGGCCTCGTCCACCGGTGCGGGCCCGGCCTGGGCCGCGGCCTGTGCGTCCAGCCGCCGGGAGATGCCCCGGAGGCGCAGCAGCACGGCGGACGACACGGTGATCAGGATCAGCAGCAGGATGGTGTAGACGGCGCTCACGGAACGTACTCCTAGCGAGGAGCGGAACGGGGTTACGTGTCCACACTGCCCCATCCGGGGCTGTTACCGCAGTGGCGAATGTCTAATTCGTCCGGGACTTTCGCGCTTGTCCCCAAATTGTTAGGTAACACCGTTCTACGCAGTGGAGTTGATCCGCTCCGCACTGTCGATTTCCGGGCCGGGAACGACATGGGAGAGGGCCGGATCGACCTCTCGGTGTGATCCGGCCCTCAATTACGCACTGTCACTCCAAACGGGTGGTCCAGACCCTTCGGAGCGGCGGGGGTGGGTCAGCTGAGGCGCTCGATGACCATCGCCATGCCCTGGCCGCCGCCGACGCACATGGTCTCCAGGCCGAACTGCTTGTCGTGCCACTGCAGGGAGTTGATCAGCGTGGTGGTGATCCGGGCGCCGGTCATCCCGAAGGGGTGGCCGACGGCGATGGCGCCGCCGTTGACGTTCAGCTTGTCCAGGTCGACGCCGAGGTCGCGGTAGGAGGGGATGACCTGGGCCGCGAAGGCCTCGTTGATCTCGACCAGGTCGATGTCGTCGATGGTCAGGCCGGCCCGTCGGAGCGCCTGCTTGGAGGCCTCGACCGGGCCGTAGCCCATGATCTCGGGGGAGAGCGCGCTGACGCCGGTGGAGACCACCCGGGCGAGCGGGGTGATGCCGAGCTCGCGGGCCTTGGTGTCGGACATGATGACCAGCGCGGCGGCGCCGTCGTTCAGCGGGCAGCAGTTGCCGGCGGTGACGGTGCCGTCGGGGCGGAAGACCGGCTTGAGGCCCGACACGCCCTCCAGGGTCACGCCGGCGCGCGGGCCGTCGTCGGTGCTGACCACGGTGCCGTCCGGCAGCGTGACCGGGGTGATCTCGCGCTCCCAGAAGCCGGCCTTGATGGCGGCCTCGGCGAGGTTCTGCGAGCGGACGCCGAACTCGTCCTGGTCGGCGCGGGTGATGCCCTTGAGCGCGGCCAGGTTCTCGGCGGTCTGGCCCATCGCGATGTAGGCGTCCGGCAGCAGGCCGTCCTCGCGCGGGTCGTGCCACTCGCCGCCGCCCTCCTCGGCGCGCTTCTTGGTGCGGGCCTGGGCGTCGTCGAAGAGCGGGTTCATGGTGCCCGGCATGCCGTCCGAGGTGCCGTTGACGCTGCGCGACACGGTCTCGACGCCGGCCGAGATGAAGACGTCGCCCTCGCCGGCCTTGATCGCGTGCAGCGCCATCCGCGTGGTCTGCAGCGAGGAGGAGCAGTAGCGGGTGATGGTGGCGCCGGGCAGGTAGTCCATGCCCATCTGGACGGCCACGATGCGGGCCAGGTTGTGGCCCTGCTCGCCGCCCGGGAGGCCGCAGCCAAGCATCAGGTCGTCGATCTGGCGCGGGTCGAGCTGCGGGACCTTGGCCAGGGCGGCCTGGATGATGTGGGCGGTCAGGTCGTCCGGGCGGACGTCCTTGAGGGAGCCCTTGAACGCCCGGCCGATCGGCGAACGGGTGGCGCTGACGATGACGGCTTCGGGCATTGCGGGGCTCCTCGCTGAGTGACGGCGGACTTGGCGGTCCGTGAGGAAAGTTACCGCTTGGTAGCTCAGCCGTCACCGGCCCCGGCGTGTGAGCTGGCCGACGTGTTCCCGGGCTCCGCGCCGGGCTCCCGGGTCGCGTCGGCGCCGGGCTCCGCGACGGGCTCCGCGACGGACTCCGCACCGGGCTCCCGGGGCACGTCCGGGCCGACCCGCAGCCGGTGGCGCAGCAGTGCCCAGCGCCGGCCCGGGCCCTCGGCGTCCACGGCCGCCACCTCGGTGCCCGCCCGGCCGGCCGCCGCCGCGGCGGCCACCGCGACCGGCAGCACCGTCTCGCCGGGGACGGCGGTGCTCGGGCGCTCCTCCTCCGGCCAGAGGCCGAGCGCGGCGCAGACCGAGGGCAGCACGGCCATCGCGGCGGTGGCGTAGCCCTGGGCGGAGGGGTGGTAGCGGTCGGCGGCGAACATCTCCGGGCGGGCGGCGAACTCCGGGCCGAGCAGCGAGCCCAGCGAGACGGTGCGCCCGCCCGCCTCCACCACCGCGATGGTCTGCGCGGCGGCCAGCTGGCGGCTGAGCCGCCGGGCCACCCAGCGCAGCGGCGGGCGCACCGGCTTGATCGTCCCGAGGTCCGGGCAGGTGCCCACCACCACCTCGCAGCCGTTGGCGCGCAGGGCGGCGACGGCCTCGCCGAGCTGGCGGACGGCGAGCTGGGCCGGGCTGTGCCGGGTGACGTCGTTGGCCCCGATCATGATCACCGCGACGTCCGGGCGGTGCCGCAGGGCCTGCTCCAGCTGGCCGGAGAGGTCGGCCGAGCGGCCGCCGGAGCGGGCCACGTTGACCAGCCGCACCGGGCGCTCGGCCACCGAGGCCAGGCCGGCGGCCAGCAGCGCGCCCGGGGTCTCGCGGCCGCGGGCCACACCGAGGCCGGCGCCGGTGGAGTCGCCGAGGACGGCCAGCACGAGCGGCGGTGCGGGCGGCGCGCAGCCGTCGGCGAAGGCCTCGCCGTAGACGCCGTCGGCCTTGGGCGGGACGGTCTCCAGGACCCCGATGGCCTGGACGGCGAGTTTGCTCTCGGTGAGCAGCAGCCCCACCAGGCCCACCCCGAGCAGACCGAGCCCGCCGCCGCCGTACGCCGCCGCGGTGGCGATCCGACGGGCCACCCGGGCCCGCGAGTCCTGTGCCCCTGGCATCCGCTGCCCCCTTCGCGTCCTCGTGCCGCCCCCTCCGGGGCCACGGCCATGCCTGCACAGCGGTCTTACCCGCGCGGAGGGCGGGAGTACCGGGGGCGCGGGCGGTGGTGGGCCATTGGTGGAGCGCTACGGCCGAGAGGGGAGTGGCGGAAGGGCGGGCTGGGGTGCGTGCCACGCCCTAGGCTTTGCAGTACCGAATGCACTCGCATGCCCATAGACCGGGAGGACCCCCGTGCGGTACCACAACTCGATCATCGACCTGGTCGGCAACACGCCGCTGGTCAAGCTGAACAAGGTCACCGAGGGCATCACCGCGACAGTCCTGGCCAAGGTCGAGTACTTCAACCCCGGCGGCTCGGTGAAGGACCGCATCGCGATGCGCATGATCGAGGCCGCCGAGGCCTCGGGCGCCCTCAAGCCGGGCGGCACGATCGTGGAGCCGACCTCCGGCAACACCGGCGTCGGCCTGGCGATCGTGGCCCAGCAGAAGGGCTACAAGTGCATCTTCGTCTGTCCGGACAAGGTGTCCACCGACAAGATCAACACCCTGCGCGCGTACGGCGCCGAGGTCGTGGTCTGTCCGACCGCCGTCGCCCCGGAGCACCCGGACTCCTACTACAACGTCTCGGACCGCCTGGTCCGTGAGACCCCGAACGCCTGGAAGCCGGACCAGTACTCCAACCCGGACAACCCGGCCTCGCACTACTACTCCACCGGTCCGGAGCTGTGGGAGCAGACCGAGGGGAAGATCACCCACTTCGTGGCGGGCGTCGGCACCGGCGGCACCATCTCCGGCACCGGCAACTACCTGAAGGAGGCGTCCGGCGGCAAGGTCAAGGTCGTCGGCGCCGACCCGGAGGGCTCGGTCTACTCGGGCGGCACCGGCCGTCCGTACCTGGTCGAGGGCGTCGGTGAGGACTTCTGGCCGACCGCCTACGACCGCGGCGTGGCGGACGAGATCGTCGCGGTCTCCGACAAGGACTCGTTCCAGATGACCCGCCGCCTCGCCAAGGAGGAGGGCCTGCTGGTCGGCGGCTCCTGCGGGATGGCCGTGGTGGCCGCGCTGGAGGTCGCCAAGAAGCTCGGGCCGGACGACGTCGTCGTGGTGCTGCTGCCGGACGGCGGCCGCGGCTACCTGTCGAAGATCTTCAACGACGACTGGATGGCGGACTACGGCTTCCTGCCCTCGGCCACCGACGAGGCGCACATCAGCGAGGTGCTGGGGCGCAAGGAGGGCATGGAGCAGGGCGGCGTTCCGCAGTTCGTCCACATGCACCCGAACGAGACGGTCGCCGAGGCGGTCCGGGTGCTGCGCGAGTACGGCGTCTCGCAGATGCCGGTGGTCTCCCCGGGCGCCGGGCACCCGGACATCATGGCCGGCGAGGTGGTCGGCTCGGTGGTGGAGAAGCTGCTGCTGGAGGGCATCTTCGCCAAGGAGATCGAGCTGACCGACACCCTGGACAAGGTGATGTCCAAGCCGCTGCCGGTGGTCGGCTCGGGCGAGACCGTCACCAACCTGATGACCGTGCTGGAGAAGGCCGACGCGGCGGTCGTGCTGGTGGAGGGCAAGCCGCAGGGCATCGTCACCCGGCAGGACCTGCTGGGCTACCTGACCACCCGCGGCGCGCACTGACGCCTGCTCACCACCGTTCGCCCGTGGCCGGATCCGGAGGATTCGTCCACGGGCGAAGTGGTACACCGGCGTCACCTGCCCGCAGCACGCGGTTAACACGGCTCCTGCATCGTGGTGGTCAACGGCAAGACGCCGAGCGAGACGGCAGCGGTACACCGGGAGCGGCTCCCCGGCGGTCGCGGTCGGCTCCGGACACGTCGGACGGTCCTGACCCGACCGCCGTGTCCGCCCTCCCCGACCGCTCGTCGGAGGGAGGGGCCCTCCGTGGGGGGCGCCGTCGTCCCGACCCTGTCCGGCTCCGGCCGGTCGACAGGGTGCGGCGGCTCCCACGGGTCGATCACCGTGCCGTAACAGGCGCGGCTCCGCGGTTCCCGGGTGGGGGAGCCGAGGCGGAGCGGTGGGGCCGGTCCCGTTCCGAGGGACCGGCCCCTTCCGTGCGTCCGGGGGCCTTCGTTCCCGTACGCTCGCTGGCATGACCAGCACTGAAACGACCGACGCCCCGCGCTACGTCAAGCTCAAGATCGAACTCATCGCGGAGATCACCGACGAGGGCGCGCTCAAGGCCGCGGCCCTGCAGCAGGTCGCCGAGGACGAGTACCTCGACGACGAGGAGCGCGCCCAGTCCGTCGACGCCATCGACGTGGACCCGTCGGGTTCGCTCGCCCACTTCATCGACCCGGTCGCGCTGCTCGGCGACATCCCGGGCGTGGAGCTCGCCTCGGCGACCTGGGAGTCGGCCCAGACCGAGTTCGACCCCGAGAGCGACGAGTGGGACGAGTACTCCGTGGAGGAGTCCGCCGAGTAACGGCCGTTCGTGCCGTCACCACCCGTGAACACCCGGTCCGCCGTCGGCGGACCGGGTGTTTTGTCCATGTTCAGCGGGAAGTTGGGTCATCTCATACGATCGCTTACTCTTCGGTGGTGGAACCGTGAGCGGCCGGATTGCGTTTCTGTATCCGTAAATGCCCGGGAAGATCAGCAGGGAGACGCGACGTGACGGCACGGGACGGTCAGGGGCGGGTGGCCGGAGGCAACTGGAGCCGACGCGGAGTTCTCGCGGGCCTGATCGGGGCCCCGGTCCTGCTGCTCGCGGCCTGCAACGACAACAGCGGCTCCGGCAGCGGCGGCAGTGGCAACGGCGGCTCCGGCAACGGCGGTGGCGGTGGCGGCACCCCGGGCTCCGCCGGCGGCAGCAGCGCCCCCAAGACCTCGGCCGCCGTGATCACGGTCAGCCCCGCGGACGGCACCACCGGCGCCAGCTTCAGCGAGCCGGTCAAGGTCACCGTCACCAACGGCACCCTGAGCACCGTCAAGGTCACCGACTCCACCGGCAAGGAGCTGGCCGGCCAGCTCTCCGCCGACAACACCAGCTGGACCTCGGCCGCGGCCCCGGCCAGCGGTACCAAGTACGCCGTCACCGCCAGCGGCGTCGACAAGGACAAGCTGGAGGCGGACGCCAACGCCAGCTTCACCACGGCGACCCCGGCCAACACCTTCGTGGGCTACTTCACCCCCGAGGACGGCTCGGTGGTCGGCGTCGGCATGCCGGTCTCGATCAACTTCAGCAAGCCGATCACCGACAAGAAGGCCGTCCAGTCGGCGATCACGGTGATAGCGGAGCCGGGTGTCGAGATCGTCGGCCACTGGTTCTCCAGCACCCGCCTCGACTTCCGGCCGCAGGAGTACTGGGCCAAGGGCACCAAGGTCACCCTGAAGCTCCGGCTCAAGGACGTCGAGGGCGCGAAGGGCGTCTACGGCACCCAGTCCAAGGACGTGGCCTTCACCATCGGCCGGGCCCAGACCAGCGTCGCCGACCTCGCCACCAAGAAGCTCACCGTCACCACGGACGGCCAGGTCAGCGCCGTCTACAAGATCTCCGGCGGCTCCCCCGAGCACACCACCTGGGGCGGCAAGATGGTCATCTCCGAGCAGTTCACCCAGACCCGGATGAACTCGCAGACCGTCAACCTGGGCAGCGAGTACGACATCGCCGACGTGCCGCACGCCCAGCGCCTCACCACCTCCGGCACCTTCATCCACGGCAACTACTGGTCGCCGTCGTCGATCTTCGGCGGGCAGAACACCAGCCACGGCTGCGTCGGGCTGCAGGACGCCAAGGGTGCCCAGGACAGCAGCACGGACGGCTTCAAGTTCTACAAGTCCTCGATCGTCGGTGACGTCGTCGAGGTCCGGAACTCCGGCGACAAGACCGTCGCCCCGGACAACGGCCTGAACGGCTGGAACCTGAGCTGGGCCGACTGGAAGGCCGGCAGCGCGGTCTGACCTGCGCCTGCTTCCGCCCCGCGCCTGCTCCCGCCCCGCCCGATACTTCGGGCGGGGCGGCGGTGTCTCACCGCTTCGCGTAGTCCGCGAAGCCCTGCCAGTCGACGATCACGCACCGCTCGTCGCCCAGGATCCAGGCGTCGTGCCCGGGCGGGCAGATCATGAAGTCGCCCGGGCCGTAGTCGGCCTGCTGGCCGTCGTCCATGACGATCCTCATCCGGCCGGAGACCACGTACCCCAGGTGCGCCGCCTGGCAGCTGTCCGTCCCGGCGATCGGCTTCACGTGCTTGGACCACTGCCAGCCGGGCTCGAACACCGCCCGGCCGACCGGGCCGGACTCCAGGTTCACCAGGCGCAGCTCCCCCGAGCCGTCCTCGAAGGGGCGGACCTCCTCGGGCGCCTCGAAACTCATGCGGACCAGACCGGACATGGCGCACTCCTCTCACGAGGAACGGCCCGGCCACCAGCAGGTGGCCGGGCCGCCCTTGCTGGCCCTTCCAGTCTGCGCCCGGCTCCGGGAGCGGTCACCTCGGGTGGCGGGCGCCCGCACGGGCCGGGCGGGCAGCGGCCGGACCTGCGGGTCCGAGGGCTGCCGTCGGTTCGTGAACGGGGGCCCTACTAGGCTGGGTCGGTCGGCCGGGTGGCCGTTCATGCCTGGGGGAGGGGTCGGGACGTGACCTTGCTGGAGAACGATCCGCGGGAGATCGGCGGGTACCTCCTGGAGGGCAGGCTCGGCGCGGGCGGGATGGGGGTCGTCTACCGGGCCCGGTCGGTGTCCGGGCGGCAGGTGGCGGTGAAGGTGATCCGGCCCGAGCTGGCCGCGGACGCCGAGTTCCGGGCGCGGTTCCGGCTGGAGGTCACGGCCGCGCGCAAGGTCAGCGGGGCGTTCACCGCGCCGGTGCTGGACGCGGACGCCGACGCGCCGTCGCCCTGGCTGGCGACGCTCTTCATCCCCGGTCCGTCCCTGGGCGAACGGGTGGCCGGGCAGGGCCCGTTGGCGCCGCCGGAGGTGCGTCGGCTGGCCGCCGGGCTGGCCGAGGCGCTGCGGGAGATCCACCGGGTCGGGCTGGTCCACCGGGACCTCAAGCCCGGCAATGTGCTGCTCGCCGAGGACGGTCCGCGGGTGATCGACTTCGGCATCGCGCGCAGTGCCGGCGAGACCCAGCTGACCAGCACCGGTGTCGCCGTCGGGACGCCGCCGTTCATGGCTCCCGAGCAGTTCCGCAGCGGGACGGCGAGCGCTGCCACCGATGTGTTCGCGCTCGGTTCGGTGCTGGCCTTCGCGGCCACCGGGCGCGGGCCGTTCGGTGCGGACTCCTCGCACGCGGTGGGTTTCCGGGTGGTGTACGAGGAGCCGGACCTGACCGGGCTGGCGCCCGAGCTGTATCCGTTGATCGTCGGGTGCCTGGCGAAGGAGGCGGAGCAACGGCCCACGGTGGAGGGGCTGTTGCGGCTGATCGCGGACGGGGCGCGGGAGCGGACCGTGCAGCTCCAGCTGCGGACGGGGCCGGTGGCGCCGGCGGGTCCGGTGCCGGCTCCGGCTCCTGTTTCCGCTCCGACTCCGACGCCCACGGCCGCGGGTCCGGTGACTCCGGGACCGGTGGCGCCGATGCCGACGGCTCCGTCGGTCCTGCCCGCGGCGGTGGCTCCGCCGGTGCCGGTGCCCGCTCCGCCGGCCGCTCCGCCCGCCGGGGCCGCAGTGCCGACGGGCCCGGTCCCACCGGCCGTCCCCTCGTACCTGGCCGCCCCCTCCGCCCGCCGGTCCCTCGCCGACTCCGCCGCGCGCCCGCGCAGGCGCAAGGGGGTGCTGATCGGCTCGGCGCTGTCCGCGCTGGTCGTCGCCGCGGCGGGCACCCTGGGCTTCCTCGCCTGGCGGGACCACGGCCCGGACCAGCCGTCGGCCCAGAGCCCGAAGTCCGGTCCGTCCTCCCCGGTGACGACGGCGACCGACGCCTCCGGCTGCGGCCCCAACGGCAAGCAGGCGGTCGGCGCGGACGGGCTGCAGGTGGCCCTCGTCAAGCAGTGGCAGGCGGACTACGCCAAGGAGTGCCCGGGCGCCGGGATCACCGTCAACGGCCCCGCGAGCGGCACCGTGATGGACCAGTACGCGACCTTCAAGTCCGACGGCGTCGCCCTGGACTCCCCGATGACGGACGATCAGCGGGCCGTCGTCGGCCGCCACTGCCCCACCGGGTACGCCTCCCAGATCCCGGTCACCGTGCTGCCGATCGCCGTCGTCTACAACGCGCCCGGGCTGCAGGGGCTGGCGTTCGACGCCCCGACGCTCGCCAAGGTCTTCACCGGCAAGATCACCAAGTGGAACGACCCGGCGATCAAGGCGCTCAACCCGGTCTGGAACCTGCCGGACTCGCCGATCGACGTGCGGATCCCGAGCAACGAGTCGGCGTCCACCACCATCCTCACCCAGTACCTCGCCAAGGCGGCGCCCGCCGACTTCCCGTACCAGCCGGGCCGGGCGTGGCCCGACAAGTCGCGGGCCGCGTCCGGCACGAACGCGTCCGACCTCCCCGCCTACGTCGCCGGGCACCAGTGGTCGATGTCCTTCGTGCCGCTCCCGGACGCCGGCACCCTCCAGAAGGCCAAGGTGACGTACGGCGGCTCCCCGGCGGTGGAACTCACCCCCCAGTCCGCCGGCATCATGGCCGCCGGGGGCTCGGTGCAGGGCACGGGCACCAACCTGACGGTCACGATCGACTACGCGCGGCCCAGCTCCCTCGGCTACCCGATCGTCGACATCGGCTACATCGGTTTCTGTGACCACGGCGGGGCCGACCGCGCCTTCGCCGGCACCGCCGTCCTGACGAACTTCCTGGCCCACGGGCTCAGCGCGTCGGGCCAGGCGGCCGGCCAGAACCTCATGTACGGCCCGCTGCCGGACGCCCTGGCGAAGCGCGTGCTGGACTCCCTGGCCCCGCTGCGGGTGAAGCCCGGCAACTGATCGAGGAGCGGCGCCGGCGGAAAGGGGGGTGCGGGTTTCCGCAGCCCCCTTTCGCGCCGGTCAGGCCTTGTTCCGGTCCGTCGAGGCCACGCCGATCGGGCAGGAGGCGCCGGTGCCGCCGAGGCCGCAGTAGCCGTTGGGGTTCTTGGCGTCCGACAGGTACTGCTGGTGGTACGGCTCGGCCGGGTAGAACGTCCCGGCCGGGGCGATCTCGGTGGTGATCGGGCCGTGGCCGAGCGCGGTCAGGGCGGGCTGGAAGGCGTCCCGGGTGGCGGTCGCGGCGGCGGCCTGGGCGGGGGAGTGGGTGTACAGCGCGGAGCGGTACTGGGTGCCCACGTCGTTGCCCTGGCGGTTGCCCTGGGTCGGGTCGTGGGCCTCCCAGAAGGCCTTGAGCAGCCGCTCGTAGGAGACCACCGCCGGGTCGAACACCACCCGGACCGCCTCGGTGTGCCCGGTCAGCCCGCTGCACACCTCCTCGTACGTCGGGTTGGGCGTGAAGCCGCCCTGGTAGCCGACCAGCGTCGTCCAGACGCCGGGCAGCCGCCAGAACGTGCGCTCGGCGCCCCAGAAGCAGCCCAGCCCGAAGTCGGCCACCTCCAGCCCCTCCGGGTACGGGCCGGTCAGCGGGTGGCCGAGGACGGTGTGCGGCTCGGTCAGGGCGAAGCCCGCGGCCGGGCGGCCGGGCAGCGCCTGGTCGGCGGGGACGAGCGAGGTCTTGTGGCGGTTGAACAGCACGGCCTGCTCCAGGGGTAGGGAGGGTTGCCCCGGATTCAACGCACCGGACGGCCCGTGGATTCCGGCCCGGCGGGGTCCGGGGGTGGGGCGGCACGGGTTCGGGGGCCTGGCGGGGCCCCTGGGGCCCCTGCGGGCGGTGGTCCCGGGACTTCCGGCGGGCGCCCGGCCGTACGGCCGTTAGGCTCGGAACCATGACCGAGCACCAGCTTCCCCAGGGCTTCGAGACTCTCGCCATCCACGCGGGTCAGGAAGCAGACCCCCAGACCGGGGCCGTCGTCACGCCGATCTACCAGGTGTCCACCTACAAGCAGGACGGGGTGGGCGGCCTGCGGGGCGGCTACGAGTACAGCCGCAGCGCCAACCCGACCCGCACCGCGCTCGAGGAGTGCCTCGCGGCCCTCGAAGGCGGCTCCCGCGGCCTCGCCTTCGCCTCCGGCCTGGCGGCCGAGGACACCCTGCTGCGCACCATCCTCAAGCCGGGCGACCACATCGTGATCCCCAACGACGCCTACGGCGGCACCTTCCGGCTGTTCGCCAAGGTGCTGACCCGCTGGGGCGTCGAGTTCTCCGTCGCCAACACCCAGAAGCTGGACGACGTCCGCGCCGCGCTGCGCCCCAACACCCGCGCGGTGTGGGTCGAGACCCCGTCCAACCCGCTGCTGGGCATCACCGACCTGGCCGGGCTGGCCGAGGTCGCGCACGGTGCCGGGGCGCTGCTGGTGGTCGACAACACCTTCGCCAGCCCGTACCTGCAGCAGCCGATCGCGCTCGGCGCGGACGCGGTCGTGCACTCCACCACCAAGTACATGGGCGGCCACTCGGACGTCGTCGGCGGTGCGCTGGTGCTGGCCGAGGCGGGCCTCGGCGAGGAGGTCGCGTACCACCAGAACGCCATGGGCGCCGTCTCCGGGCCGTTCGACGCCTGGCTGGTGCTGCGCGGCATCAAGACCCTGGGCGTCCGGATGGACCGGCACAGCTCCAACGCGGAGAAGGTCGCCGAGCTGCTGGCGGGCCACCCCAAGGTCAGCCAGGTGCTCTACCCGGGCCTGCCCGAGCACCCCGGCCACGACATCGCCGCCAAGCAGATGAAGGCCTTCGGCGGCATGGTCTCGTTCCGGGTCGCCGCTGGTGAGGAGGCTGCCGTCGAGGTCTGCAACCGCGCGCAGCTGTTCACCCTGGGCGAGTCGCTGGGCGGCGTGGAGTCGCTGATCGAGCACCCCGGCCGGATGACCCACGCCTCGGCGGCCGGTTCGCCGCTGGAGGTGCCGGCCGACCTGGTGCGCGTCTCGGTCGGCATCGAGTCGATCGACGACCTGCTGGCCGACCTCACCCAGGCGCTCGGCTAGGTCCTCTCTTTTGGATCTTGTCGGACCCGGCAGAGATCCGAACGAGAGGGCCTAGGGGAGTTGAGGGCTACTGCCCCTGCTGGTCCGCCGTGTACGACTCCATCGCGTGGTTGAAGCGGGCCAGCAGGGCGCAGAACGCCTGTTGCTCCTCGGGCGGCCAGTCGGCCGTCAGGCGGCGGGTCAACTCGGCCCGGCCGTCCCGGACTTCGGCGAGCCGGCCGGTGCCGCAGGCGGTCAGCGCGAGCCGTACCGCGCGGCGGTCGGCCGGGTCCTGCACCCGGCCGACCAGTCCGGCCGCGACCAGCGGGGCGACCTGGCGGGTCACCGTGGAGGAGTCCACACCGAGCGCCTCGGCCAGCGCCTTGACGTTGGCCGGCCCGTGCCGCTCCAGGCGGTCGAGCAGGAGGTAGGCGGCCCGGTCCAGCGCGGCGACGCCGCCGCCGGAGGTCCGGACCTGTTCCATCCGGCGGGCGAACACCGCCAGCTGGTACTGGAGTTGGGTGTGCACGGGCTCGGTTCGGTCGGTGGCCTGGGGCGAGGTCGTCGTCATCGCGGCTCACGATCGTCATGCGGTGAGAGAAGCTCAGAAGCAGCAGCGTACGCGGGCGGAGCGGGCCCGGGAACAGGCCCGACGTCCCGGGTTGGCCGCGGCCGCGCCCCTAGGCTGGGATCATGCAGAACTGGCCGATCACCCTCGACGACGTCCGCGGTGCCCAGAAGATGCTCGCCGGGGTCGCCCGGGTGACCCCGATGGAGGGGAGCCGGCACCTGTCCGGGCTGATCGGCGCGCCGGTCCACCTGAAGTGCGAGAACCTCCAGCGCACCGGTTCCTTCAAGCTGCGCGGGGCGTACGTGCGGATCGCGGGGCTCTCGCCGGTGCAGCGGGCCGGCGGGGTGGTGGCGGCGAGCGCCGGGAACCACGCCCAGGGGGTGGCCCTGGCGGCCTCGCTGCTGGGGGTGCGTTCCACCGTGTTCATGCCGGTCGCGGCGCCGCTGCCGAAGGTCGCCGCAACCCGGGAGTACGGCGCTGAGGTCCGGCTGCACGGCACCACCGTGGACGAGGCGCTGCAGGCCGCGCAGCGGTACTCGGAGGCGACCGGCGCGGTGTTCATCCACCCCTTCGACCACTGGGACGTGGTCACCGGCCAGGCGACCGTCGGCCTGGAGATCCTGGAGCAGTGCCCCGAGGTGCGCACCATCCTGGTCGGGGTGGGCGGCGGCGGCCTGCTGGCCGGGATCGCGGCGGCGGTCAAGCCGCTGCGGCCGGACGTCCGGGTGGTCGGGGTGCAGGCGGCGGCCGCCGCCGCGTACCCGCCCTCGCTGGCGGCCGGGCGGCCGGTCTCGCTGGAGCACTTCGCCACGATGGCCGACGGGATCATGGTCGGGCGCCCCGGGGACATCCCGTTCGAGGTGGTCAACACGCTGGCGGACGGCATCCGCACGGTCTCCGAGGACGCGCTGTCGCGGGCCCTGCTGCTCGGGCTGGAACGGCTGAAACTGGTGGTCGAACCGGCCGGGGCGGCCCCGATCGCGGCGCTGCTGGAGCAGCCGGACTCCTTCGAGGGCCCGGTGGTCGCGGTGCTCTCCGGCGGCAACATCGACCCGCAGCTGATGCAGCGGGTGCTGCGGCACGGGCTGGCGGCGGCCGGGCGGTACCTGTCGCTGCGGGTGCGGCTGGCGGACAAGCCGGGCTCGCTGGCGGACCTGCTGGGGGTGCTGACCAGGGTGGACGCCAACGTGCTGGACGTCGCGCACGTCCGGATCGACCCGCGGCTGGGGCTGACCGAGGTCGAGGTGGACCTGCACCTGGAGACCAAGGGGCCGGAGCACTGCGCCCTGGTGGTCGGGGAGTTGCGGGACGCGGGGTACGTGGTCGCGGACTGAGCCTCCATGCGGACGGTTCCTTCAAATCCCCTTGACGCGATGTATCGCGAGTTGCCAGACTCGCGATACATCGCGTTCTGTGTCGGTGGGCGAGAACCGAGTCGCCCATGCGCCCGAAGGAGGGGCAGAGTGGGACAGATCGCTCACATTCGTCCGAGGAGATGAGGCAGGCCATGGCGCCAGCCATCCAAGCCGAGAACCTGGTGAAGACCTTCGGCGACGTACGAGCCCTGGACGGCGTCAGCCTCGACGTCCCCGAGGGCACGGTGCTCGGGCTGCTCGGCCCGAACGGTGCCGGGAAGACCACCACCGTGCGCGTCCTCACCACCCTGCTCCGCCCCGACTCCGGCCGCGCGGTGGTGGCCGGGGTCGACGTCCTCAAGCACCCCGACAGGGTCCGCAGCCTGATCGGGCTGTCCGGCCAGTACGCGGCGGTCGACGAGTACCTCACCGGCTTCGAGAACCTCACGATGGTCGGCGAGCTGTACCAGATGAGCACCCGCGCCGCGAAGGCCCGCGCGCTGGAGCTGCTGGAGTGGTTCAACCTCACCGAGGCCAAGGACCGCACCGCCAAGACGTACTCCGGCGGCATGCGCCGCCGGCTCGACCTCGCCGCCGCGCTGGTCGTCCGGCCGCCGGTGATGTTCCTCGACGAGCCGACCACCGGGCTCGACCCGCGCAACCGGCTGGCGCTCTGGGGGGTCATCGAGACCCTGGTCGAGCAGGGCACCACGCTGCTGCTCACCACCCAGTACCTGGAGGAGGCCGACCGGCTCGCCCACGACATCGCGGTGGTCGACCACGGCCGGGTGATCGCCCGCGGCACCGCCGACCAGCTCAAGGCGCAGATCGGCGGCGAGCGGATCGAGGTCGTGGTGCACGACCCGGGCCTGGTCACGGACGCGGTCGCGGCGCTGTCCGGGTACGCGCTGGGCGCACCAGCGGTGGAGAAGAACACCCGGAAGATCACCGTGCCGGTCAGCGGCGGCGCCCGGGTGCTCGCCGACGTGATCCGCGAACTGGACGGCCGGGGCATCGAGATCGACGACATAGGACTGCGCCGCCCGACCCTGGACGACGTCTTCCTCACCCTCACCGGCCACGTCGCCGAGTCGGTCGAGGAGGACGGCGGCGGCGCCAAGGGCCGCGGTCGGGGCGGCCGGGGCCGCGGGGCGACGGGCGGCGGTGCGGACGGTGCCGACGGTGGCGACGACGGCGCGGGCCGGGGGCCCGACGAGCAGCAGGCCGTCACGGCCGGAACGGAGCGCTGAGATGAGCACCGCCACCGAGCACGCCATCGGCGGGGCGATGCCCACGCCCCGTCGGGGCCTGTCCGCGACCCTGCACGACTCCTGGGTGGTCGCCAAGCGCAATCTGCGCAGGATGTCCAGGATCCCCGAGATCGTGGTGTTCGGGCTCATGCAGCCGGTCATGTTCGTGCTGCTGTTCTCGTACGTCATGGGCGGGGCGATCAAGATCCCCGGGACGAACTCCAGCTCCGACACGTACATCCAGTTCCTGATGGCCGGCATCTTCGCCCAGACCGTCACCTTCGCCGTCGCCGGCGCCTCGGCCGGCATCGCGGAGGACATGACCAAGGGCCTGGTGGACCGCTTCCGCTCGCTGCCGATGGCCCGCTCGGCGGTGCTGGTCGGCCGTACCCTCGCTGACCTGTGCCAGACGGCCTTCACGCTGGTCGTGCTGGCGCTGGTCGCGCTGCTGGTCGGCTGGCGGATCCACGACGGGGTGCTCAAGGCGCTCGGCGCCTTCGGGCTGCTGCTCCTGCTCGGCTACGCCTTCTCCTGGATCGGCGCGCTGATCGGCCTCTCGGTGCGCAGCCCCGAGGCGGCCACCTCGGCCGGGCTGATCTGGCTGTTCCCGCTGACCTTCGTGTCCAACGCCTTCGTGCCGGTCAGCTCGATGCCGGGCTGGCTGCAGGGCGTCGCCTACTGGAACCCGTTCAGCGCGACGGTGCAGGCCTGCCGGGTCCTCTTCGGGAACCAGGTCGGGCCGGTGGACAGCGCCTGGTCGATGCAGCACGCGGCGCTGGTGTCGGTGCTGTGGTCGGTGGTGATCACGGTGGTGTTCTCGTGGCTGTCGGTGCGCAAGTACCGCTCGGCGGTGGGCTGAACCGTCTCGCGTCGGCTTCGGTCGGCCGGGTAAGCCCGAGGGCGGGTGCGGAGTCCGCAGGGGACTCCGCACCCGCCCTCGGGTGCTGCTCGGCTGTTCGGCTGCTCAGGTGTTCGGTGCCGGATCAGCCGGCGTGCGGCACGACCTTGACGATCTTCACCATGGCGGGCCTGCCGTTCGGCAGCTCGTAGGTGGCCTCGTCGCCGATCTTCTTGCCGTCGATCGCGCGGCCCAGCGGCGACTGCGGCGAGTAGACGTCGATGGCGTCCGCGCCCGCGACCTCGCGCGAGGCGAGCAGGAACTCCATGAGGTCGTCCTCGTCGCCGTCGAACGCGACCGTGACGACCATGCCCGGGGCCACCACGCCGGAGTCGGCCGGGGCCTCGCCGACCTTGGCGCGCTCCAGCAGCTGGGTCAGCTGGCGGATGCGCAGCTCCTGCTTGCCCTGCTCCTCCTTCGCCGCGTGGTAGCCGGCGTTCTCCTTGAGGTCGCCCTCCTCGCGCGCCGCCTCGATCTTCTGGGCGATCTCGATGCGCCAGGGCCCGGTCAGATGATCCAGTTCGGCCTTGAGCTGGTCGTAGCCGGCCTGAGTGAGCCAGGTCACGTTCTCACTGGTCTGGGTCACGGGTGCTCCTCGTAGGTGCTGGGGCTGTGCTGAGGGTGTGAGTCGTCAGCAGGGTCGACGATGATTTCGGTCTTAACTACAAAGCAACGCCCGCTCCCGTACCATCCGGTGCGGAAGGGGCGAAACCACGAGCCTAACAAGTCCTGCCGACAAGCGGGAGAGGCGTTGTCGCGGCATTGACGGTGGCGTGACGCCACGGTGTACGGCAACCGGCTGCGGGACTCCCTACGGATGCCCGTTCTGCCGAACGAATATGCGTCCCGGGGGCGTTCCGGGTCCGCTCCGCCGGACGATTTCCCGCTGCTCGGCCGGGCGTTTCCCCGGCTGCCCCGCCGGGCGTTTCCCCGGTCCCCCGGCCCTCCTTCCCCGGCCCTACTTCGCCGGGGTGCAGCCGAGCAGTTCGGCGGTGGTGCCGCGGGCGGTGGTGCGCAGGGTGACGGTGGCCTCGTAGCTGGACCCGGTCGCCGGGACGGGGAAGTCGGCCACTCCGACCACCGCGTGGTCGTCGCTCTGCGAACGGACCGTGCAGGTGCCCGCCGTCCCGTCGCTCTTGCTCACGGTCAGGTGCAGCTGCACCTCGGAGTCGGAGAGCACCTGGAAGGTCGGCACCGAACCGTTGATCTTCGACTCGCGCAGCAGGTAGGAGCCGCCCAGCCAGGCGATCAGCCCCAGGCCGAGCACGCCGCAGACCGCGCCGACCGCCTTCAGGCGACGGTCCGACTCGCCGTCGCCCCTCCGGCCGTAGCGACCCTCGGGCAGCTGCGTGGCGGTGCTCTGTGCGCTCATCGGACTCCGTCCTCTCCTAGGGAGGGGCCGCGCGGGTGGTGCGGGGGAATGCGACGGACCTCCAGTCCGTCACTATAGGAGGGACACGCCCGCGGCCGGTCCGGCGGGGGCGGGGCTCGGCCGAGCCGGAGACCGGCCGCAGGCCGGCCTTGCGGCGACGCGGTCCCGAAGTGAGCGGTTCGTACGGTGGGCAGACCCGGACTTCGCGGAACGCCCGACGATGTGGAAGGAACGCAAGGCGTTGACTGAGCAGTTGCGACTGATGGCGGTGCACGCCCACCCGGACGACGAGTCCAGCAAGGGCGCGGCCACCATGGCCATGTACGTCGAGCAGGGTGTGGACGTGCTCGTGGCCACCTGCACGGGGGGCGAGCGCGGGTCGGTTCTCAACCCCAAGCTGCAGGGGGACCCGTACATCGAGGAGAACATCCACGAGGTGCGCCGCAAGGAGATGGACGAGGCGCGGGCGATCCTCGGCGTCAAGCAGGCCTGGCTGGGCTACGTCGACTCCGGCCTGCCGGAGGGCGACCCGCTGCCCCCGCTGCCCGAGGGCTGCTTCGCGCTGCAGGACGTCAAGGACGCGGCCGAGCCGCTGGTCCGGCTGATCCGCGAGTTCAAGCCGCAGGTCATCACGACCTACGACGAGAACGGCGGGTACCCGCACCCGGACCACATCATGACCCACAAGATCACCATGCTGGCCTTCGACGCCGCCGGCGACCCGGACGCCTACCCCGAGGCCGGCGAGCCCTGGCAGCCGCTCAAGCTTTACTACAACCACGGCTTCCCGATGGGCCGCATCCGCGCCCTGCACCAGTACCTCACCGAGCACGGGCTCGACTCCCCGTACGGCGAGTGGATCGCGGGCTGGGAGAAGAGCGGCCGCCAGGAGCGCGAGATCACCACCCGGGTGCGCTGCGACGACTGGTTCGAGACCCGCGACCGCGCGCTGATCGCCCACGCCACCCAGATCGACCCGGACGGCCCGTGGTTCCGCGTCCCGCTCGACGTCCAGCGCGAGGTCTGGCCCACCGAGGACTACGAGCTCAGCCGTACCCTGATCGACGTGGACCTCCCGGAGGACGACCTGTTCGCCGGCCTGCGCACCCCCAGCCTGGCGGCCGAGTCCGCCGACGCGCGCGACTGAACCACCCCCCGACGGCCCGGCTCGACGTGAGCCGGGCCACCATAGAGATATGAGTGCCCCCGTGAACCTCATCCACCTCGCCGCTGACCTCGCCGTCGACGACGCCAAGGTCACCCCCGGTCTCCTCGGCTTCGTCGTCTTCGCCGCCCTCGGCGTGGCGACGTGGTTCCTGGCCAAGTCGATGAACCGGCAGTTCAAGAAGGTCGACTTCGCGGAGGAGCCGGAGGCACCCAAGGAGTAACGCCCCGGAAGCCCCGGAAGCCTCGGGGCCTGCGGGGCCTGCTCGGGCCCCGGGGCTTCGGGTGAGCGCGCGACGGCCGCCGGGCAGGCTTCGGGGAAGCCGGCCCGGCGGGCCGTGCGGCGGCGTGGGATCAGCCCGTGCTCCGGGTCAGCAGGGCCTCCGGGATGTCCGAGATGATGGCGGGCTCCTGCGTGCTCCGGTAGGCGAGTACGAGGTCCTCGCGGGCGCGGGTGCACAGCACGAGGAACCGCAGTCGCGCCTTCACGCTCGTCGGGTCCTCCGCATAGGCGTCCAGGTCCGGCACGAAGACGCTGTCGAACTCCAGTCCCTTGACGCCCACAGCGCTCACGATCCGGATGTTGCGGTTCGAGAAGTCCATCGTGTTCCGGTGCCGGTCGTCGTGGGCGTAGGCCTGGGTGTGCTTCGCGAGTCCGAGTCGGGTGAACTCGCTGTGGACCTCCCGCAGCAGATGGTTCGACCGGCAGATGATGCCGATGCTGCGGTCCCGGTGCGCCTCGAAGTACCGGGAGACCTCGGTGAGGAAGTCACGTACGGACGGGACCCGCAGCAGGGCGGGCGTGCGGCCGGAGCGTCGGGGCAGGTCGGTGTCGCTCTGTCGCCTGACGTGGAACTCCGAGGCAAGCGCCGCGATCTCGCGGCTGTTCCGGTGGTTCCCGCTCAACACGAGCGGATGGATTGCCGCGCCGAACTCCCGCGAGATCTCCGGAACGGTGCTGTGATGGTCCCCGATGGGCTGGTTCTCGTCGGCGAACACCGTGACCTCGATGCCCAGGATCCCGCACAGCCGGTAGAACCCGATGGGCAGCCGCTGTCCCTCGTCGATCACCAGGTGTTCGAACGATCTGATCCGCTGGACGAGACAGGCCCGCTGCATCGCCGTCCAGTCGTAGCGCCAGCCGCCTTCGTCGATCGCCGGGGGGTCGGCGCCGAGGTGCTCCCGCCAGAACTTCCGGACCCAGCGGTGGAAGGTGGTGATCCGGACGGCTTCGGTGAGGCCAGGAGCGATCTGCGCGAGGTACTGGTGCAGCAGATTGGAGTACGTGAGGAGGGTGACGCCGCCGGGCCTGACCACTTCGAGTGCCCAGGCCCGGTGGACGGCCATCACGGTCTTCCCGCCACCGGGGGAGCCGGTGACGACGTGGTTGCCGTCGAAGGGGAGGTCGACGACCGCCCGTTGCTCGGGTCCGAGGTCGAGGAGGGTAGGGAAGTTCATGGGGTGTCGACGGCTCCGGCGGATTCCTCGATCGCGGCCCTGAGGACGTCGCGGAAGAACCCGGGTACGTCCTCCTCTCCGGGACCGTCCCCGATCAGCAACGTCCGGTCCAGCAGGGAGTTGTCGATCTCGCAGCAGGTCTCGGGGAGCAGCGTGCAGGCATGGCACGCGGCGCGGTTGAGGTTGGCCAGGGACCTGCCGGTCGAGTCGGCGCACAGCGGGTCCTGGGAGCACCACTGGGCCGATTCGAGCAGCCGGATCAGGGTCTCGGAGAGGTTCGGGGGTTGTCCCTGCCGGACGAGTCCGCCCAGCGTGCCTTCGGTGTCCCCCGCGGCCGTGTAGATGAACACGCCGGCCTGAGGGGGCAGGTCGCTCCCGGGGCCGTGACTCCGGGCGTAGACGCGTTCCCGCAGTGACGCGGCGTTGTATCCGCTGTCGTACGAGAGCTGGCGGATGAAATGATGGGCCAAGGTGTGCAGCATCACGAACCGGGGGAGTAGTTCCGGTCCGGTCTTGCCCCTCAGCCGGTCGGCCTTGAACGAGGCGGCCAGGTCTTGCTCGATCCGCCTCGTACGGCGGCGAACCGCGAGATTCTGCTCCCAGCGGGCAAGATCCCGCTCGTCCACGGCGATGAAGATGCCTTCCCCGTAGGTTTCCACCGCCGGCAGCCATCTGGTCCGGTTCCGAGTGTTGACCGACACCACCCGGCCGCCCTCGGCCGTGTCGCCGTCACCGGAGTCGGGCTCGTACCGGGTGAACCCTTCGAGAGCGCGGACTTCACGCACCCGGTCCGCCACGACGACCGCAGAGATCGCCGAGGCCAGGGTTCGCAGCGATTCCGGGGCGGCGTCGTCGATTCCGAGCCCGCTCCGACGGACGGAGAAGGTCTTGGAATCGGAGACCGACTCGGGGGCGGCGAAGGCAGCCCATTCGGCGATGCTGAGATCTTCCTCCGAACCGTCCTCGACCGGATTCGAACCCGTGGGGCCGGCACTCCGGCGTCGCACCGTATCCACGAAGTCCTCGTCCACGCCGCACTGTTCGGCGATCCTCGTCCTGAGGACGTCGGATACGGGGCCGTCCTCCTCGCTGTTGAAGAGCGGCCACAGCGGATGGTCGACGACACTCATGGCTTCGTCGTCGTCCTCCGGCAGGCCTGCGGGCGAGGGAATGTCGATCGCCGAGTGGGTGATCGGGAAGTAGACGTTGGAGGCACCTCGCTGCACCGCTCGCGGTGCTTCGGTGCAGGGATCGGCCTCGTCGGAGTCGGACTGCCATGGATGGGTTCCGGTGCACCGCAGACCCGTCCGCAGCAGGACGTTCTTCTGGCTGATCCCGGCGAGACTCCGCTCGGCCTTGCAGGTGGTGCAGACGACGTGGAGGGCGTCCAGGCCGAAGGACTCCGGGGTGGCCCGGAACTCCAGTCGTTTCTGGTGGCACTGGCGCTGTGCGAATCCCTCGCTCCTGGAGTGCGCCCAACGGAACCAGTCGATGTCGGCCATGTGACCCGCCCGGCACACCTGGACGAAACGCATCGGGGCCAGTTGCGGCCTGCCCACGCAACTCCGGCAGGAAGGCTGTTCGTTCCTCACCTCCTGGTCGTTCCGCCAGTGCTGCATCGACCGGCACTGCGGACAGAACAGCCATCTGGGGAACCGCACGTACCCGGGGCCCACGCGTGTCACGAAGGAGGCCTTCCCGGACGGAATGACCGGGGCCGAACGAAAGGTATCGACCCCGAGCTTCTTCGCGAGCCGTGGTGATTCCACCGACTCGCCGTGTGCGGCCCAACTGCGGATGTCGGCAGCCACGAACGATTCGCCGCGGAGGTCGATGATCCCCCCGACACCGAAAGGAACGATGGTCTGCGACCGTCGGACCTTGCGACGGACGTCCTTCATCGAGCTCACGTTCCTCTCACCGCGATGAGGCATTCGCGGTCCACATTGCGCATCGACTGCGCCGTTTCCCAGATGCCGCCCTGCTTGCCGAAGTCGGTCAGGAGGGCCGAATGTCCCCGCCCCTGGGGCTGGTAGTAGAGCCGCTCGCCGTTGTAGCCCGCTTCCTCCGCCTCCTGTTGCCATTCCTCGATCAGGGAGTCCAGTTGCTCGGCCGCGGCGGCGGCCTCCTCCGGGTCGGCCCGACGGATATGGTCCAGCAGGAGGTCCCGGACCCGTGCGACGGCGCTCGGGTGGTCGAGGATGTCCCCGGCCCTGTTCTCCGCACTGAGACCGATTCCGTGTCGCACGAGGATCGTGAGCGCCGCGTGCAGAGCACGGTTGCGGGACGGCATGGACCAGGGCGTGACGCTGGTGGGTTCGACGTGCCGGTAGAGCGAACGGTGGTAGACGCCGAACGATTCGTAGTGGGACCGGTCGCGGGGCTTGGTCGAGCGGAACAAGGTGATGATCAGGCCCGGCACGTGACGCCGGCCGACGCGGCTCGTGGCCTGGATGTACTCCGACGTGGTCTTGGGCTGCCCGTTCATGACCATCAGACCGAGCCGCGGGACGTCGACACCGACGGAGAGCATGTTCGTCGTGGCGAGGAAGGAGACGCTGCCGGTCTCGTCGAACCTCTTCCCGAGGCGCTCCAGGAGCCGCGGCTGCGCGGCGCGGGGGATGTTGCTCGTCAGTTCGACCACAGCGTCGTCGTTCAGCCTGCGGCGCCGGCGTTCGTCCTTCGTCAGGTGCTCGAGACGCACCGGAATGTCGTCGCGGGCGATCGTCACCGTTCGGCCGAGCTCCCGCAGGCTGTTGTGGTAGGCGACCATCGTCCAGTAGGCGTCGCGCAGGGCAGCGTCGTCGCAGGTCGCGGTCGGTGCCTGCAGTCCGGCGGCGCCGACGTGCACCGTCGCCGTCGACGCGGTGTGTCCCTGTGCCATGACCCCGACGTAGAGGCGTCCGGGTCTGTCACGGTCCGGCGAAGCGAAGTAGGAGTGGCCGGCCTTCAGTCCCGGCGGTGGGAAGAGCTGAGCGGGGCGGCCGTAGAGGCCGCGGATCTGGTCCTGCGAGCGGCGGATCGTCGCGGTGGACGCGATCACCTTCGGTCGGGTGCCCTGCCAGGCACAGAGTTCGAGGACCGCCGACTCGTACAGCCCGACCATCGTGCCCAACGGGCCGGAGAGCAGGTGCAGCTCGTCCTGGATCACCAGCGACGGTCCGCGTCTGCCGTTCCGGCCGAACAGGTTCCCCGCGTCCGGCTCCCATGCGAGCCGGGCGAACTTGTCCACGGTGCCGAGTACGAAGGTCGGCGGGTTGCGGTAGATCTGCTCGTCCACGACCGACACCGGAAGCCGGTCGTGGAACACACAGGTCTCGCGGGGGCAGAAGAACTCGGTGCCGACTCCGTCCGCCCGGATTCCGAAGTCCCGCTCCTGCCCGTGCCGTTCGGGAACGATCTCGGTGCCGCACCAGGGACACCGCTCCAGCAGGAACCGGTCGTCCGGTTGGGTCATCTGCTTCAGGACACCGAGTTCCTCCTGAGCGGCGGAGATCTTGTTCGGTGTCGTCTCCTGGCCGACCCACAGCCCGATGGAGATCGGCTCGTCCCCCAGGCCCTCGGGCGGTGGACCGTCGTGCCCCCGCCGGATGTACTCGAGGGCGCAGACGGCCGTCGCGGTGCGCTGGAACTGCTGGGTGGTGAGCAGGCTCAGCGTGTACCGGCTCAGGACGGCGGTGCCTCCGCCTTCCGGGCCGTACCAGAGCCGTCGCCAAAGGATTTCGAAGCAGGAGGTCAGCAGGTAGGCCTCGGTCTTGCCGCCACCGGTCGGGAACCAGATGAGGTCGACCGTCCCGCGATCCGCGTGATCCGGGTCCATCAGGCTCTCGACCACGAGCAGGAAGTAGGCGAGCTGGAACGGGTGCCACGTGTGGTCGTCGCCCGGTTCGGTCAGTTCGACGACCTCGCTGTTCCGGCGGCGCCGGGTACCCGCCAGTTCGGGGCGGCTGTGCAGCATCTGGAGAGCCATGGCCCGATTGGCCAGCCGGAAGGCTTCCCGGGCCTTCTCACCCGCAAGGGTCGACGCGGTGAGCGCCTCCACACCCGAAGCCATGCGGTCGAGGGCGGTGCCGATCCGGTCGAGGATGCGTTCGGCCGGCGCGGCGGCCCATGCGCGCAAGGACTCCGCCTCGGACTGCTGGGTCTCGAACCACTTGCGGTAGCCCAGGACGAAGGCGAGCAGGTCGGAGCGGAGGTCGCCGACCGGGACGTCGGACCGGGACAGGTGGGCCAGGTTGAGCACCGGCAGGTCCCTGGGGCCGTCGGGTTTGATGTGCTCGACCGTCTGCTGCGGCATGACCTGAGCCCGGACCGTGGTGACATGCCCGGGCCCCTCGTCCCACTCGACGGCGCAGCCGTGTCCCACCGCCCTCGTCACGATGTGCCGGTACTGGACCCGAAGCTCCTGCTCCTCCTCGTCACGGCTGTTGAGGCGCGTGCTCGGATACTCGAGGATCGTCCCGTCGAGCGTCGTCGCTTCGAGCTCCGTCTGGAAGAGCATGAGGTCCCGGTCCTTGTGGCGGCTCTCCTCCTCCTCGTGCGCGTTGGCGAGTGCGCAGGTGACGAGGTGGCCGGCGCCGAAGGGTCGCCATCGGACGTGGAGCCGGCCGTGTCCTTCCAGGACCTCGACCGGATCGGACTCCTCGGGGACGACCTCCACCGTGGCCGCCAACCTCGGCAGCCGCCGCCAACTGCGGCGTCCCCCCTCGCGGAGGGTCGCGTAGCGGGAGGCCCGGCAGGACACCCGGATGCGATGGGCATTGGTGAAGAAGGAGAAGCCCAGGGACGACGGGAGCCAGGCGTTCGCCTCGGCGACCGGATCATCCGCGAAGCTGTCCTCCTCCCCGCTTCCGGCGGAGAGCCCGTCGAAGGCGGGCTCTCCGTCCTCCTGCGAGTGTTCCAGCACGGAGGCTCCGCGTGGGTACAACGTCCCCATCAGGTACCGGCGGTCGGGGGGATCGGCGAGGACCTCGTCCTCGGGGCCGGCAGGGCCGACCAACTGGTCGCGGAGGTACTTCACGAAGTCCGCGCGGTGACCGGGGAGTCGTGCGTCCGGCTCGCTCATCCGAGACGTCCCTCCCGGGTCAGGGAGGCGATGCCGAGCTTCTTCAGCACCTCGCGGGTGCCCGGCCTGCAGGCGATCCAGAGCTGGGCGCGTGCCCTCGTCCATGCGACGTAGAGCGCGTCCAGCCGTCCTTCCAGGAACTCGGGCTCCAGATCGATCAGACAGACGATGTCGCTCTCATGGCCCTTGAAGTCGGGGATCGAGGACCACACCAGGCGGTTCGCCCGGTCCGTTCCGACCACGTCGGTGAAACGCTCGATCCGGGAGGAGCGTCGGGTGAGGCGCGCCGAGCTCGTCTCCCAGTTCCCGGAGGCGGACAACAGGGCGATCCGCTTCGGATCGACGCTCTCCTGGGTCAGTTCGGCCAGGAACTCATCGAGTCGGCGGCCTTCTTCCTCCCGGTCGCTCACCTCGACGAATCGGGTCGGTGCACCCTCGCCCGCGGTGGCGACGCCGAGGTCGGCGCCGGTGTAGAGGTTGACCTGCTTGACGATCTGTACGGTGTTGCGGCAGTTGCGCTTCAACGGGCCGTACGGCCGGCCGACGCTGTTCAGGTAGTTCCAGGCCTCGGGGTTGTAGCCGTCGGGATCCAGCACCTGATTGTTGTTGTCCGACATGAAAATCCATCGGCCCTGGCCGAGACCACCGGTGACCAGCTTCTCCAGGACGTCCAACTTCTCGAAGGTCATCAGGTCCTGGGCTTCGTCCACGATCAACTGATCGAAAGTGCGATTGCGAACCTCGTCGAGACGTTCGAACGGCAGAACGGTGATTTCGTCCGCGGTGAGAAGGCGATCCAGATGGGTGGCCAGTGTCCTGCTCGCGCAGGTGAACAGGACACTTCCGGTGGCGGATCCGCGGCGAGCCGCCTCGGCGGCCAGGAAGGTCTTCCCGGTGCCCGCGCCGCCGATCCAGATCAGTCGGGGTTCGGACTCCAGCTCGTCCAGCCTGTCGAGCTGCTCGTTCGTGAGCTGCTCGAATCTGATGTCCAGTTGTGACAAGCGGGAGTTCAGGTTGGGGACAAGGTCGAACTCAGGGCGGATCGCCTGGACGATCTTCTTGCGCAGGGCGCCGGGGACAGGAGTCGAGGCCCATCGGTTCTGCTTGAGCCATTGGCGCGTGGCCCGCTCGATGCCCTGGGCCAGGCCTCGTCCGCCGTCGAACTCCTTGGCACCCAGATACTGTTCGGGCCTGAACTCGGTCGTGCGCTGGAGGTCCACGTCCGGGGTGATCACGAGGTACCCGCCGGGGACCCCTTGGTCCCGCAGGTTGCCGACCAGGTTGCCGATCTGTCGCTCGAGCTCGTGCATGCCGGCGCTGGCCTGTGCGAAGGGGCTCTCCTTCGGGCCGTCCTCGCGACCGGGCGGGCCGTAGTACCAATCCCCGTCGCGTTGCTGCACCCGGCCGCCCTTGACCTCGATGAACAGCAGGAGGTCGGGCATGACGACGACGAAGTCGATCTCGCCGACGCGCTTCCGCTCACCCTCGGGGAGGTGGACGGCGTGCAGCGCGACGCTCCGGTCGTCGGGAATCCGCTTGAGCGCCGCGAACACGTCGCGCTCCGCCCGGCTCTTGGTCCTGCTCGAGATCTCGCTCGGAATGATCCGCATCCACTCTCCCCGGTGGTCGCGCCGACATGGCATCAAGATAGCGACTGAGGATTCCACCGGGCGCGGGCCTCGTCCAGGAAGTGCCGGCGGTGGCGGTCCGATGAGTGGTGGACTACAACCTGGTACTGATGGGAAAGTGGGTGCAGGGGGCGAGATGATCATGGAGCGGGGCGCGGCATCCGGCAGTCGGATGGATGACACCGGTCGTGATCTGTTGGTCGGCCTCGTCCGGCGATTCGCGGACGAAGGTCTCGATCGCCCCACGGCCCTGGCGAAGGTGGCCAGGGCGGCACTCCTCGACCCGGTGGACATCCAGGTGTTGCAGCGGGCGGTGGCAGCCGCGGAGGTCGGGACGGAGGGCATCGAGGACCACGTCGACCCGCCGAGGGACGCGGCCGACGCCCAGGAGCACGCTCCGATCGAGCCGCTCGACGACGGGGTCGGTCCCGAGGATGACGACGAGCGCCCGGACCTGGCATCCCTCCGGGGGACGGTGCGGGTGCAGGATCTCGGGGCAGCCCGTCGCGCTGCCATGGTCCTGCTCGAGACGGACCGTCGGCGGCCCAACCCGCATCGTCGACTGCTGACCGCCGAGGAGGAGGTGGGGCTCTGCCTCCTGTTCCGGGGTGCGACGAAGTCGTCGGAGGAGGTACCCGAGGGGTACGTCGCAACGTTGGCGAAGGACGGCGTGGAATACCGATCCTTCTGTGCGATGGTGTCCCACAACCGACGACTCGTCCACAAGATCCTCCAGTCGATGGGGCATCGGCACGGCGGTCCCGACTACGACGACCTCGCGCAGCACGGGGTGCTCGGGCTGATCCGGGCCGTGGAGAAGTTCGACATCTCCCTGGGTTGCAAGTTCTCCACGTACGCGACGTGGTGGATCCGGCAGCGCATCACCCGCGGGGTGGTCAACGAGGGCGGGGTCATCCGCCTGCCGGTCCACGTCTGGACCGACATCGAGAGACTGCGGCGGGTCGAGCGGCAGTTCTTGGAACGAGGCCTGATCCCCGACCCGGAGGATCTCGCCCTGGCCTGCGAACTCAGCCCCGCGCGGGTGACGGAGTACCTGGCCCTGAGTCGACGCGTGGTCATCTCGCTGGAGCACCCCATCGGCGTCGACTCGACGGTCGGGGACCTGGTGGCTGGCGACCTCCGCACCGTGCCCGGCCCGGAGCAGGCGCTGTGGTCGGCGTTCGAACGGCAGGAGATCCGGCAGATGTTCGACGCGTGTTCGTTCCCGGACCGGACCCGCGAACTCCTGCTGTTGCGATTCGGGTTCGTCGACGGTCGATCGTGGACCCTGGACGAGATCGGGCGACGGTTCGGGGTCACCCGGGAACGCATCCGGCAGATCGAGAAGCTCGCCCTCAAGGACATGAGGATCCACCTCGGCCTGGACCTCGACGACTCCGAATCGGAGCGTCGTCGTGCGAGGGGATCTCGAACCATCGCCCAGGAGAGGGCGGAGACCGGGACACACGGGGACCGGGGGACGAGGAAGGACACGCCTGACATGGAAGGGACGCGGCCTTCCGGCACGCCCGGTGCGCCGGGGACAGAGAGCAGTTCCGACAGGAGAGATGAAGCGGTGGCCTCGGAGGAGACCGAGTCCGGTCGGCAGCTCGTCGACCGGATCACAGAGAACACGACCGTCGGGATCGGGGCGGGGCGCACAGCGGGTGCGGGTCCCCATGGCGGGTCCGTCGGGACGGCGGCGGTGTGGTACCACCGTCCCGGTCACGACGACGGCGGACGGGAATTCGGCAACGCGGCCGCCTTCGCCTTCGAAGCGGACGTGGAGGTGCTGGCGCGCGAGGCGACGCAGAACAGCCTGGACGAGCGTGACAGGAGGAACGGCCGCCCGGTCAGGGTGCGGTACACGTTGCACGAGCTGACCGGTGACAGCCTCACCCGATTCCGCCGGGCGATCCACTGGCACGACCTCCGCGCCCACTACGAGGCGGCCGCCGCGCAGGACCAGAAGGTCGGGCGGGTCATCGGCGCGGGCCTGCGCGAGATGCGCGAACGGGATCGCCTGGTCCTCCTGCGCATCGACGACTACAACGCCAACGGGTTGACCGGGGACGACTACGAGGACGGCCGGTTCGCGGCCGTCGTCCGGCGCCAGCTCGACAGCCGCAAGTCCGACGCCTCGGCGGGTGGCTCGTACGGACTGGGGAAGGCCACCCTGTGGGCGACCAGCCGTCTCGGACTCGTCCTGATGAACTCGACGCTCTCCGAACCGCACGAGGGGAACACCCGGAGGAGGCTCGTCGGACGTCTCGACCTGCCCTGGCGGGAGGTGGACGGAAGGAGGTTCGCCGGCCCCGCGTGGCTGGGCGTCCCGGACACCGGTGCCGAGAACTCGGACGTCGTCCGCTCGTGGTGGGCGGACGAGGAGACGGTCGAGAGCCTGCACCTGACCCGTGAGGGCGACGAACCCGGTACGTCCTTCCTGATCGTCGGCGCCCACGATGTCGCCAGCCTCGCGGAGGCGGGCCAGGATCGCGAGAGCGACGGGGGCGACGACGAGGACAGCCTGGAGCGGATGCACCGGAGGCTGGTCGGTGCCTTGGGGCGCAACTTCTGGGCCGCGATGACATCGGGAGGCGACCGGCAGCCCCTGCTGGAGGCCTCGGTGCGAACCCTGCGCAACGGCGTGGAGCACCTGCCCGAGGAGCGGGTCGACCCGCAGGTGCACCAGCCCGCACGTTCTCGTGCGCTACAGGCCTTCCTGAGCGGCACCACGGTTGATCGCATCACGGAGGCGGGCCAGGTGGCGCTCACCACGGTGCCGTTGAAGGTCCCCGAGCGGGACGGACTCGCCGGTACGGGAGGTGAGCACCGGGCGGTGCTCCTCGTCACGGAGGCGACGGACGCCGACGGAAGGATCAACCGGGTCACCGCCATGCGTGGCAACCGCATGACGGTCAGGACCAGTTGGGTGCCGGGCCTCCCGGTGGGGACGAACCCCTTCCAGGCGGTGCTTCTCGCGGGGACGGCTGCCGGGGGCGATGCGCCGTTCGCCGTCGAGGCCGAGGAGTTCCTGCGGTCATCCGAGCCGCCCGAGCACAACAAGTGGGGGCAGACGGAGGAGTTGAGGATGCGCTTCTCGCCCTCGGCCCACCGACGGATCTCGGCGCTGACCTCGGAGATCAACAAGGCCGTGCACGACCTGGTGGCCATCCCGAAGGAGTCGAAGCCCGGCGGCGCGAGCAAGGTGGCCAAGAGGCTGAAGATCTCCGGCAGGACCGCCACCAAGGCGAAGGGCGTCGCGACGCCTCCGAAGCTGAACGATCTGGAGGCCGCGATCGACGAGTCCGGTGCATGGCGGATCACCGCGGAGGTCAAGGTCACACCGGGGGAGGAGGCCTGGCGCATGGACCCGGTCGCCAAGCTGGACGTCCGGTCAGGGCCCCGTCCGGTGGTCCGGTGGGCGGAGCTGGTCGCCGTCAGCAACTGTGAGGTGGTCGACGGCGTGCTGCACTTCGCGCCCGGTGCACGCCGTGCCGTCTTCCGAGGCATCACCGATGTTTCCACGCATCCGGTGCGGGCGGCCCTGACCGGTCTGATCGTCGAACTGCAGGAGAACAGGGGGAACATCGCGTGAGGGTCTACCCGTACCCCCGGTTGGTCGGCGCGGTGACGGCACGTGTCACGGCCGTTCGACTCCGAGGCCCGGGAGGCGCTCGGGAGCAGCTGGATGCCCGGGCCTGTTCCGTCGTCGAACAGGTCGTGGCGCTCGGCCGGGCGGAACGTCCCGACTGGCGGACGGCTCGGCTCTCCGTGGCGGCGACCGTGCCGGTCCGCGAGATCGAGTCGAAGGGTCACTGGACCGATGTCGTGGTCGTCGCCGTGCTCACCGAGGGGGCGACCAACGCCCGTACCGTCGCGCGGCTGACGGCAGGGGCGGAGGGCGACCGGGAGTGGACGGGGGAGATCGAACTCGATCGGGACCTCCACCTGGACCGGGCGACCCTCGCCGTGCAGGTGGTCGCCACCGTGGACGGAGTCCCGGGCCGGATCATCGGCTCCACCGACCAGGACTGGATGGTCGACGTGGCATCCGAGGTCCCGCTGAGGGAGCGCCAACTCGACGTCACCACGGTGAGTTTCGCCCGCGGAGCCGAGTGGCTCCGGAGGTTCCGGGACACGCCGTGGATCGTCGACACCTCGGGGCGGATGCCCGTCGTCCGGCTGAACTCGGACTTCGAGGGGCTCGTGGCGCTCGTCGAGGGTCAGGGTTCGAAGGTCGAGAGCCTCGTGGCCGAGATGTTGCTGGCCCAGATGTGCGCCGACGTGTGGACGGCTGTCTTCCACACGGCCATGGGAGACCTGGAGATCGAGGACGACGGCACCCCGCTCCTGCCGCCCGACTGGAGAGGTGCGGTGCTACGGGAGATGCTCCCGGACGTCGTTCCCGGGCGATCGGTGGAGGAAGCTCTTCGCGAGGTGCACATCCGACGCACCGGCGAGGGGAGCTGGACGGATCTGCAGCCGCGGATCCAGTACGCGGCCGCACGCCGCGCCGATGTCCCCCAGACGCTGGCCGCCACCATCCGCACCATCGGACGACTCGATCAGGAGACCCACGCGTGACCTCCCGCCCTGAGCACCTGCCGGAACGGCTCGCTCTGATCACCGACGCGCAGGCTGCGGAGTTCCTGTCCGCAGGACTGCTCGAAGGACGTGAGGACGTTCCGTCCATCGCGTTGAACAAGGTGTCCGAGCCGTTGGCCGTCGACGACGCGCGCTTTCGGCTGCATCGGGTCCGGGACCTGATCGACGACGCGATGGACAGGTTCCGGGACGAGCGGCCGACGGCCGCGGACGCGTGGCTGGCTCCACGGCTGCACGAGACCCTCCGGCTCACACGTCGGGAGGCCGCCGAGAAGGGACTCTGGACGTTCCTGGCCCTCGGGGTGGCGCCGGACTACGTCGTCTGGCGCCACCTGCCCGAGCCGAAGGCCGACGGCGCCCGCAGGAGTGTCGCCCGCGACAAGTTCGTCGGTGCGCATTACAAGCAGTCGTTCGCCCGCCTCTGGTGGGCGGCCGAGCTGTTCCGGGACGGCCCCGACTACCGCCCGGTCACCGTGGCCTGCGGCAACCAGGACATGCTCAACTCGGCCCTGCGGCTGGACGTCATCGACCACCGCCCCACCGCGTTGGCACTCGTACGGTTGATGGAGAGCGGTGCCGTTCGCACCGGGCGCGAGGTCAACGCCCTGACGCCCGCGGTCAACGCCGCCGCGGCGACGCTGATGTACGACGTCATCGCCCCCGATGCGGAACGCGACGGGGAGTCGCTGCGCGACTGGATCGAGGAAGCCGGATCGGCGCTTCCGTCGCCCCGGACGGGCCTGCCGGAAGGTCCGGAGGAGGAGCGTGCCCCGGAGGATTCGGTCCGCAGGCTGGTCGTGCACTTCGAGGAGCTGTTCGCCGATGCGTCGGTCAGGGGAAAGGAGACCGCAGGAGGCGGGTGACCCGAGCTGACCGGGGAAGCACGCGCCCCGGACCGTTCACCGGTGCGTTTCGGACTCGGACCGGCGTGGGCGGTCCGGCTTTCGGCACTCCAACGCCGTGGTCACCCGTGCTGCGACGGTGTCCGGCAACTCGTGCTCCCAGAAGCGGAGGACGGTCCAACCCGCCGAGGCCAGCTGCTCGTTCGTCTCCCGATCCCGCTCCATGTTGCGATCGAGCTTCTGGCGCCACCACTGTGCGTTCGCCTTCGGGCTGGTGGCGTGTTCAGGGCAGCCGTGCCAGAAGCACCCGTCGATGAGAACAGCCACCCGCGCCCGCGTGAACGCGATGTCGATCTTGCGCCTGGGCATGCCGGGCACCGGATAGTGGATCCGGTAGCGGTACCCGGCGGCGTGGAGGAGCTGCCGTACCGCCCGCTCGGCGCCCGTGTCCCGGCTGGTCTGCCGACTCATCCGGGAGGACACGGCGGGACTGGAAGGAGGCGCAGACTGCATGGCTCCAGTCTCGTGCCTCGATGGGCTTCCGGTCCATCGCCGGTGGATCCGGCTTCGGGGTCCGGCGTCGGATGGGTCCGCCGGAGGCGGCAGGGGCGGCTCGACCCGGCCAGGGGCCGGCCTGACGTGAGCGGGGTGGGGGATGCGGGAGGATGGGCGGCATGCCGAACCGTCTCGCGGACGCGACCTCGCCCTACCTGCAGCAGCACGCCGAGAACCCGGTCGACTGGTGGCCCTGGGGGCCGGAGGCCTTCGCCGAGGCCGAGCGGCGCGGGGTGCCGGTGCTGCTGAGCGTCGGGTACGCCGCCTGTCACTGGTGCCATGTGATGGCGCACGAGAGCTTCGAGGACGCCGAGCTCGCCGGGTACCTGAACGAGCGGTTCCTCCCCGTCAAGGTGGACCGGGAGGAGCGGCCGGACGTCGACGCGGTGTACATGGAGGCCGTGCAGGCCGCGACCGGGCAGGGTGGGTGGCCGATGACGGTCTTCCTCACGCCCGGCAAGGAGCCGTTCTACTTCGGGACCTACTTCCCGCCCCGGCCCCGGCACGGGATGCCGTCCTTCCGGCAGGTGCTGGAGGGGGTGGACGCGGCCTGGCGGGACCGGCGGCAGGAAGTCGGCGAGGTCGCCGCGCGGATCAGGGCCGACCTCGCCGAGCGGGCCGCCGTCTACTCGGCCGGGGCCCACCACCCGCCCGGCGACGCCGACCTGCACCAGGCGCTGGTCGGGCTCAGCCGGGAGTTCGACCAGAACCGCGGCGGCTTCGGCGGGGCCCCCAAGTTCCCGCCGGCCATGGTGATCGAGTTCCTGCTCCGCCACCACGCCCGGACCGGCTCCGAGGCGGCCCTGGAGATGGCCGTCCGCACCGCCGAGGCGATGGCCCGCGGCGGCATCCACGACCAGCTCGGCGGCGGCTTCGCCCGCTACGCCGTGGACGCCGACTGGGTGGTGCCGCACTTCGAGAAGATGCTGTACGACAACGCCCTGCTGCTGCGCGTCTACCTGCACCTGTGGCGGGCCACCGGCTCCGCGCTCGCCCGCCGGGTCGCGCTGTCGACGGCCGACTTCCTGCTGAGCGAACTCCGCACGCCCGAGGGCGCGTTCGCCTCCGCGCTGGACGCCGACAGCCTGGACGAGGAGACCGGGGCCTCCGCCGAAGGCGCCTACTACGTCTGGGAGCCCGGCCAGTTGGTCGACCTGCTCGGCCCGGCCGACGCGGCCACCGCCGCCCGGCTGTTCACCGTCACCGCCGCCGGCACCTTCGAGCACGGCACCTCCGTGCTCCAACTCCTGGCCGACCCCGAGGACTTCGCCGAGTACGAGGAGATCCGGCGGCGGATGTTCGAGGCCCGGGCGGCCCGGCCCGCACCCGCCCGCGACGACAAGGTGGTCGCCGCCTGGAACGGCCTCGCCATCGCCGCCCTCGCCGAGACCGGCGCCCTGCTGGACCGCCCCGACCTCGTCGAGGCCGCCGAACGCGCCGCCGACCTGCTGCTCGCCGTCCACCTCACCCCCGACGGCCGACTGCTGCGCACCTCCCGGGACGGCCGGCCCGGCACCAACGCCGGCGTCCTGGAGGACTACGCGGACACCGCCGAGGGCTTCCTCGCGCTCTACGCCGTCACCGGCGAGGCGGAATGGCTCCAGCTGGCGGGCGGCCTGCTCGACACCGTGCTCAAGCACTTCACCGACGAGACCTCCGGCGCCCTGTACGACACCGCCGACGACGCCGAGGAGCTCATCCGCCGCCCCCAGGACCCGACCGACAGCGCCACCCCCTCCGGCTGGACCGCCGCCGCCGGGGCCCTCCTCGGCTACGCCGCGTACACCGGCTCCGAGCGGCACCGCGCCGCCGCCGAACGCGCCCTCGGCATCGTCGGCGCCCTGGCCGCCCGGGCCCCGAGGTTCATCGGCTGGGGCCTCGCCGTCGCCGAGGCCCTGCTGGACGGACCGCGCGAGATCGCCGTCGTCGGCCCCGCCGACCACCCGGCCACCGCGGCGCTGCGCCGGGCCGCGCTGCTCGGGACGGCGCCCGGCGCCGTCGTCGCGGTCGGCGAGCCGGGCGAGGCTGCCGCCGAGGTGCCGCTGCTGGCGGACCGCCCGCTGGTCGGCGGCGCGCCCGCGGCCTACGTCTGCCGGCACTTCGCCTGCGAGGCGCCCACCACCGATCCGGCGGTGCTCGGCGAGCGGCTCGGCGTCGTTGCGGTCGTGGGCGAATAACCGTTGGCGCACGCGCGTCGAGCGGGGTGAGGATGGTCCATGACCTGGATGCTCAGCACCTCGCTCGACGACTTCCGCCACCACGCGGGCGACTTCCTGGCCACCCGCCCGGCCGAGAACACCGTCCTGCTCACCATCGCCCACCGGCTCGCCGGATCCGGCCTCGACGCCTTCGGGGAGCGGCCGCCGGTCTTCGGCTGGTGGCAGGCCGAACCGGGCGGTCCGGTGGAGGGCGCCTTCCTGCAGACCCCGCCGTTCGGCCCCCGGCTCTCCGCCATGCCACCGGCCCTGGCCGCCGAGCTGGCGGTCCGCCTGGCCGAGGCCGGCCCCGGGTTCACCGAGGTCGCCGGCGTCGGCGGCGGGGCCGAGCCGGTCCGCGCCTTCGCCGCGGCCTGGACGGCCGCCACCGGCACCGAACAGTCCGTCCGGGTCGAGGAGCGGCTCTACCGGCTCGGCCGGCTCACCGACCCGCCGCGCCCGCCCGCCGGCCAGCCCCGGCTCGCCGGACCGGCCGACCGGGAACTGGCGATTCGCTGGTACGAGGAGTTCCTGCGCGAACTCGAGATGACCCTCTCCGAGGTGGCCCGGGCGGTGGACGACAAGCTGGCCGCCGGCAGCCTCCACCTCTGGGAGGACGCGGGCACCCCGGTCGCCCTGGCCGGCGCCAGCCCCGTGCTCGCCGGAATGTCCCGCATCGGCCCGGTCTACACCCCCGCCGACCGCCGCGGCCGCGGCTACGCCAGCGCGGTCACCGCGGCGGCCTCCGCCCACGCGCTCGGCCTGGGGGCGCAGGAGGTGCTGCTCTACACCGACCTCGCCAACCCGATCAGCAACTCCATCTACCAGCAGATCGGCTACCGGCCGGTGGAGGACTGCCTGGTGGTGGACTTCCGGACGCCGTAACGGAGTTAACGGAGTTAAGCGTCACGCGTCCCGGGTCAGATGGACGCCGGCCACCCCGACCACCTTCGTCTCGAAGGGGTCGTGGGCCGCCGTCGCGGTCGGCGGCGGCAGGTGGTCGGCGTTCTGGTAGTCGTGCGCGCAGGAGATCAGATGGCCCCCGGCAGTCTTCATGTCGGTGGCGAGCCCGTCCAGCAACGTCTTCCAGGCACTGCTGCACCCGGTCAGCGCCGCCCCGCTCTGCCACCCGGCCAGGCTCCCGGCGGCCGTGCTGCTCGGCTCCGCGAGCTTCGCCGTCTCTTCGGGGACCTTCCCGGCGACCGTCAGCGCGTTGTTCCCGGCGGCGGTCAACTCGCCTGGTTTGACGGTGAATCCCTTGCCGTCCGCCATCATGTCCCCCCGGTTCCGATGTGGCAGTCGTGGGCTATGGTAGCGCCGAGTAGTGGGGGGAACACTCATGACTGATCCAGAGAAGAAGGCGGGACTGGGCCGCCTCGACTTCGCGAGCTTGAAGAACGCCAAGCCGGCCGACCTGCACGCGGCGGGGGACGCGTTCGACGCACTGCACAAGGCGTACACCCAGCACACCGCGGACTGGAAGAGCGGTACCACCGACCGGGTCCACGGCTCCGGCTGGAGCGGACCGGCCGCCGACGCCGCGATCCCCTCCCTGGACGCCACCACCACCCAACTGCACGCCGCGGAAACCGAACTGGCCGCGATCGGTCAGACCCTGCGGGACTACGCGGACCTCTTCACGCTCGCCCAGTCGAAGCTCCGACAGGCCGTCGTGGACGCCGGCGCCAAGGGCCTGACGGTCAGCGACGACGGGACGGTGAGCTGGCCCGCCTCGAGCGGCCCGGTCGACGCGGGCCAGGAGGCGAAGCAGAAGGCGGCGGCCGACGACATCTCCAAGCGGATCGGCGCGGCCATCACCGAGGCGAGCACGGCCGACCAGACACTGGCCGGACTGCTCAACGGTTTCACCCAGCACGCCACCGGCAAGTCGGGGCTGACCCTCGCGGTCGCCGAGGCCGACCAGAAGGCGGCGAGCGGCCCGGCGGCGCCGTACCTGAGGGACATGCCGGCCGTGGGGGCGCCTCCCACCGAGGTCAACAGCTGGTGGAACAACCTCGGCCCGGACGGCCGCCAGTGGTTCATCGACCACCACCCGGAGAACATCGGGAACCTGGACGGGATCCCGGCGGAGGTGCGGGATTCGGTCAACCGGCAGTACCTCGACCGGCGGATGAAAGAGCTCAAGGGCAAGACGGACCGGACGAAGGAAGAGCAGGCGGAGTACGAGAAGCTCAGGCCCGTCTGGGAACGTCTCCGGCAGGACTCCCAAGCACAGGATGGTCGGCCGCACACGTATCTGATCGGTATCGGTACCGAAGGCCAGGGCCGCGCGATCCTCTCCTTCGGAAACCCCGACACTGCGACCGACATCTCGTCCTACGTTCCGGGAATCACCACCACCCCTGACTCGCTCGGAAAGGCGCAGCCCGGCACCACGCCCGGCAACAACGAGGCGGAGAACGCGCTGAACGTCTGGCGGGAGGCCAATAAGAAGGTCAAGCCCGGCGGATCGGTGGCCTCGATCGTCTGGCTCGGTTACGACCCGCCGGGTACCGACATGAACGCGACCACGGCCGAGCGGGCAGTGAAGGGCGCCCCCGACTACGCGAGGTTCGTCACCGGTCTCCGGGCGACCAATGCGAGCGGCCAGAGCCCACACGTCACGTCGATCGGACACAGCTACGGCTCGCTCGTCGTCGGACAGGCCACGTGGATGGCCTCTCACCAGGGCAACTACTCGCGGCCGGATGACGTGGTGATCATCGGCAGCCCTGGCGTCGGGGTGAAGCATGCGTCGGACCTCGGGATGCCGGCCGGCCGGGTGTGGGCGGGCGCGGCCGGAAACGACCCGGTCACCCAGATTCCCTCTCCGAAGACCCAGCTGGCGCCGTGGCCCTTCGGCGGGCTGATCGGGGCCGACCCGCATGACCTCTGGTACGGGAGGGACCCGGCGAGCGACTCCTTCGGCGCGAAGCGCTTCACCGTCGACGGCTGGAGCAAGTCGGGGAGCGTGCTGGACTTCGGGATGCACACCAAGTACCTGGCCCCCGAGACCGGCGGTCCCTCCCTGGGCAACGTCGGTGCGATCGTGGCGGGCAGGCCGGAGGACGTTCACCTGACGGCCGGCCGATGACGAAGCGCTGGAAGGTGGCCGGCGCGATCGTGCTGTCGCTCGTCGTCGCCGTGTCCGTCGGTGCGGTGCTGTTCGTCAACGGGTACGGCCCCCTGGCGCTGGCCGACCGATCGGGCCGGGTGGGCACGGGCACCGCGAAGCACCGGATCGACGCGGCCCTACGCGCCACCATGGACGGGATCTCGCCTTCTCTCACCTACGCGGGTGCGGACTTCGAGGTGGACAGAGAGCATCACCTCTGGGACGGCGAACCGAGTATGGCGTCGGACGTCACCGAGATCATCCGTGCGCGGACCGTTGTCTCGCGGGTCAAGCTGCCGGCCTTGATGGACCAGGTGACCCAGGTGTGGCACGCGCTCGGAAGCCGCGTGGTCGAGCGAAACGAGGAGCTCCACTCGCTTCAAGGCGTGGGGAGCGTCGGAGGCGAGATCTACCTGACGTTCTACGCCTATGAAACCCAGGATCCCTCTTCCTACACCGTGATGCTCCGGGCCGAAGCCGGCGGGGTGTTGTACCAGCCCGCCCACGAATACGAGCCCCTGTCCCCGCTGGGCCGGACACCGCGTGATTCCAGGGGGTACGTCATCAACAACCTCCTCGACGACCCGTACTGGTCGCACTGACCGCCGCCCCGCCTCACTCCCAGTCCCAGCGGATGCCCAGGATGCAGGGCCGGACCGCCGTGGCGACCAGGTGGACGCAGTGGTGGCCGTCGAGGGTCAACTCCTCGGTTTCGTAGGGGGGTTCGCCGGGGGAGTGGAGGGCGATGCGGTGGCAGCGGACGGGGAGGGCGGTGGGGTGGAAGGTGATCTGGAGGACGTACTGGCCGGCGCCGGAGTTGAAGCCGCGGACGTACTCGCAGCTGGGGGTCGGGGTGGGGGCGTCGTCGAAGCCGTAGCCGAGGAGGTGGGTGTCGCCGGGGCGGAGGCGGCGGTCGAGGAGGAGTTCGGCGGCGATCAGGTGGTGGGCCTGGTCGCGGCGGATGCGGCCGGGGCGGCAGTTCTCCTCGGCGCGGACGCCGACGAGGGTGGTGTCGCTGCCGGGGTCGCCCTGGTGGAGGGCGAGGTAGCGGTCGATGCCGTCGCGGTGGGCGCGCAGGGCGTGTTGGGAGTCGCGGCGGGTGAGTTGGCGGTCGGGGCCGATGCGGATGCGTTCGATGTGGGTGATGGTGTGGAGGCCGGTGTCGCGGGGGCCGGCGAGGGTGGCGAGCAGGTCGTCGACGGCGGTGGGCGGGGAGATCAGGTCGCGGTAGGGGCGGACGGGGGGTCCGGCGGCCGCGGCGGTGCGGCGGGGGCCGAGCAGTCGGGTGAGGGAGTGTTCGGGCAGGTCGAGGACGTCTTCGAGGGCGGCGACGGCGCGCAGTGATTCGGGGCGTTCGGGGCGGCGCCGCCCTTGCTGCCAGTAACTGAGGCTGGTGAGGCCGACGTTGACGCCTTGCAGGGCGAGGTGGCGGCGGATGCGGTGCAGGGCGAGGCCGCGGTTGGCGATGGCGGTGCGCAGGGCGAGGTGGAACGGGCCGGTGCGCAGGGCGGCGGCGAGGTCGGCTGGGTCGCTTCGGTGGATGGCGGTCTCCTGGCGGGCGCGGACCGGGTTTTGACCGTGAATATTCACATCCGGGCGGCGGTTTGTCACCGGTCCGGGCAGCTCGCGCTGGGGTTTCCCGGGTGCCGTTCACTTCCGCGCGGGTGCGTTCACACCGGGGTCGGAGCCCGTCCGGGGCCGTTGACCAGGCCCGGAGTGCGGGGCGATGCTCGGGGCGCGATCCGGACCGCGCCCCCACACAGCACCTCGCTCCACTCGTGCAAGGAGGCATTCCCCCATGCCAGTTCCACGGATACGGCTGCGTCGCGCGGTCTCGCTGTTGGCCCTGGGCGTGCTGGGCCCGGCGCTGACCGCCGCGGCGAGCACCCCGGCGGCGGCCGCCCCCACGCCCGCCCCGGCCCCCGCCCTCCACCGGGCCGCGCAGCAGGTGCGCCCGGCGGCGGCGCCCGGCAGTACGGCCGATCTGGCCGGCACGTTCAAGAAGCTCAACATCACCATGCAGCAGCAACAGCAGACCAACTGGTGCTGGGCGGCGAGCGGGAACACCATCGCCACCTGGTTCGGCTACAACTACAGCCAGAACCAGTTCTGCAACGCCGCGTTCGGCCGCTCGGTCGACTCCAGCTGCCCCAACAGCCAGGCCTCGCTGGCCGATGTGCAGAACGGGCTGAACTGGGTCGGCATCAATCCGGGCTCGTACGTGACCGGCTACCTGCGCTACAGCACCGTGCAGACGGAGGTGGACGCCGACCGGCCGGTCGAGACCCGCATCCAGTGGAGCTCGGGCGGCGGGCACATGCACGTCCTGTACGGCTACGACACCGGCAACAACTGGGTCTACTGGGGCGACCCGTGGCCGTCCAACTACCGCTACAACTGGGCGGACTACTGGTACTACGTGAACAACGACACGTTCTCCTGGACCCACTCCCTGTACCGGATCGGCGCGTGAGGACGACCATGACCGAGCTCAGCAAGGCCCGTCGGGCCGCCGTCACCGCCCTGCTCGCCGCCGGCCTCGGGCTGGCGTTCGCCCCGGCCGCGCACGCCGACGGGCCCGCGCCCGGTGCGCCCGAGGCGGTGCCCGCCGCCGACCTGGCCGGGGCCCGCAGCGCGGTCCAGGACCCGTCGGTGCTCGACAAGGTGGGCCACTTCTTCGCCCGCAAGGGCGTCCCGCCGACCCAGCAGCTGACCATCGGCGCGGCCGAGGAGGCGAAGGCGGCGGGTGACGCGGCGCCCCGCCTGGCCGGGGACACCGTGCCGGTCTACACCCTGGACGCCGGTTTCGTGGCCGGCACCCCGGGCGCACCGGTGGCGAAGGCCGAGTTCACGGCGAGCAAGGTGGTCGCGGCGGACGGGCAGACCGCCTCGGTCTGGACGGTCCGGCAGGGTGACGCCTGGCGGGTGGTGAACATCGCCTCCGGCGGCGACGAGAGCGACTACGCGGCGAAAGCGGTCGGCAGCGGCGGCGGTACGGCCTTCCGGGAGCCGCAGGTCAACGCCTGGTACGTGCTGCGCGACGGCCGGGTGCTGCCGCTGGACGACGAGGCCCGGCGCTCGGTGGGCGCGGGCGGGGTGTCGCTGGCCGCGTACCAGCAGCTGGTGCACCAGCGGTACGGGGACAAGCTGCCCGGCTCGGCGTACGACCGGGAGGGCAAGGGCGGCGGCTACCCGCTGGAGACCGCGGCGGGCGGCGCACCGAAGGCTGCACCGGAGGCCGCGCCGGTGGCGGCGGCGGGCGGCGGTTCGGCGGTCCCGGCCGTGACGGCGGCCGCGGCGCTGGGCGCCACCGCGCTGGCGGCCGCGGGCGTGGGCGCCGGCGCGGTGCTACGGCGGAGGCGCGGCCTCCGCTGACGGGCAGCAGCACCGCTGACGCCCACCGGGGCCCGGCTCACCCGAGCCGGGCCCCGGTCCCGTCGGGGGCTCACACCCCGGCGAAGCCGTTCTCCAGCAGCGCGAAGGTGCGGTCGACCAGGTCGGCGATGTCCTCCCGGCCGTCGTCCGCGGCCCACTGCAGTACGGCCTCGGTGGTGGCGGCGCCGATGGCGGCGGCGGTGACCCGCATGGCGTACGTGGGTTCCTCGACGCCGGCCCGCCGGGTGAGCACGGAGAGGTAGAGCTCGTGCGGGCTGTTGCCGGTGCGGAACATCCCGGCGCGCAGCGAGGGGACCTGGGTGACCAGCCGCATCCGGGTCAGCAGTTCCTGGCGTTCGTGCTGGAGCAGGGTGCGGATCAGGCCGATGAGGGTCTCCCGGCAGGACCGCAGGAAGGGCTCGTCGGCCGGCCGGGCGAGCAGGCCGGCGATGATCGCCGGGTCGTACTCGTCGGTGAGGACGAGGTCGTCCTTGGTGGCGAAGTACCGGAAGAAGGTGGAGGGGGAGACCTCGGCGGCGGCCGCGATCTGTTCCACCGTGGTGTTCTCGTAGCCCTGTTCGGAGAACAGGCGGTACGCCTCGCGGCGCACGGTCTGCCGGGTCTTCAGCTTCTTCCGCTCGCGCAGCGACAGCGGCGCCTCCAGCAGCGCCTGGACCGGGTTGGTCGGGCCGTCCGGGAGGGCCGTGGTCGGCTGCTCGGTCTTCATGCCCCCGATTATCGGTGATCTCCGGTGGCGGCGGCTCCGGCCGGGCCCGCGACGGCGTCGGCCTGGGCCGGGTCCGCGACGACGTCGGCCGGGTCCGGGTCCGGGCCCGGGCCCGGACCCGGAGCACCGTCCCCGCTCGGCATCCGGGCCGCGACCAGCACCGCCGAGACCACCGCGACCAGCCCGGCGACGAGCAGCACCACCCCCATCCCGTGCACGTACGCCGCGTGCGCCGCGGCGCCGAGCGCCGGCTGCCCGGTCTCCCGGGCGAGGGCGTCGGCGGCGACCACCGACGTCCCGGCCCGGTGTGCCGCCTCGGCGGGGAGTCCGCCGGTGTCCAGCGCGCCCCGGTAGGCCCCGGCCAGCAGGCTGCCGAAGGCGGCGATCCCGATCGCGCCGCCGACCTGCCGCAGGGTCTGGAGCAGCCCGGAGCCGACGCCGGCCCGGGCGGGCGGCAGGGTGATCATGGCGGAGGCCTGGGCGGTGATCAGGGCCAGGCCCATGCCGAGACCGAGGACGGTGAGCCAGACCGCGGCCCGCCCGTACCCGTCCGCGGCGCCGGTGCGGCTGCCGAACAGCAGGGCGGCGGCGAGCAGGGCCAGGCCGAGGGTGATCACGGCGCGGGCGCCCATCCGGGTCACCAGCCGCTCGCTGAGCCGGGCGGCGACGAGCAGGCCGAGCATCATCGGCATCAGCCGCAGTCCGGAGCCGAGGGCGTCGGTGCCGAGCACGCTCTGGAAGTAGAGCGGCAGGACGAAGAAGGCGCCGAACAGGACGAGCGAGATCAGGGTGGCGGCGACCGAGGCCCAGCGGAAGGTCGGCTCGGCGAGCAGGGTGAGGTCGAGCATCGGGTCGGGCCGGCGGCGGCTGCGCAGCACCAGGGTGGTGAGCAGGACCACTGAGCCGATCAGCGTGGCGAGCACCAGCGGGTCGGCCCAGCCGCGGTCGGAGCCTTCGATGATGCCGTAGGTGAGCGCGCCGAGGCCGGTGGCGGCGAGGACGGTGCCGGGCAGGTCCATCCGGGGTGCGGAGGGGTTGCGGGACTCGGGCAGCAGCAGGAGGCAGGCGGCGATGCCGATCACGGTGAGCGGGACGTTGACGGCGAAGACCGATCCCCACCAGAAGTGCTGGAGCAGCAGGCCGCCGATCAGCGGTCCGAGCGGGGCGCCGACGGCGATGGCGGCGGTGAGGATCGCGGTGGCCCGGCGGCGTTCGCCGGCGGGGAAGATCCCGGGGATGACCGCCAGCGACATCGGCATGACGAGCGCGGCGGCCAGGCCCATGGCGGCGCGGGCGGCGATCAGGGTGCCGGGGGAGTCGGTGAGCATGCCGACGGCGGAGGCGAGTCCGAACAGGGCGAGGCCGACGGTGAGCGTGCGGCGGCGGCCGTACCGGTCGCCGAGCAGGCCGGCCGGGAGCATCACGGCGGCGAAGACCACGGTGTAGGCGTCGACGATCCACTGCTGCTGCCCGGTGGTGGCCCGGAGCTGTGCGGCCAGGGTGGGCAGGGCGACGTTGAGGATCGTCATGTCGAAGCTGATCACCAGGACGCTCAAGGCGACGGCGATCAGGGCGAGCCAGCGGCGCGGGTCGGCGGACACGGTGGCCTCCAGGGGCGTGGCTTGAGAAAGTCTCTGTCAAATGACAGTAACTCTCAAAAGAGGCCGACCGTCAATCCGTGGGCATTGCGACGATATGATCACTCTCCGTGATGTGTCCTGGAAGTGCTGCTTCCGCATGTGGAATTGACGCAACGTTGATCTGTCGTTCGCCGCCTCGGGGAGGCCCCGGGTGACTGTCGGTAGATACCATGTGGCAATCGGTCAGTGCTGGCCGGACGCGTGCCGAGAGCGGAGAAGGGGTGGGGCGGCAGGAGCCGACCACGAGCCCGGCGCCGGGAAAGGGGAACCGAAGTGGCTGACGGTGACGACAGGTGGGCGAATGCCCAGGCGTGGGGCGCGGCCGTGGTGGTGGGTTCCGCGCTGGCCGTGGTCGCGGCCTATCTGATCAACGGTGCGCCGCTGGTGCTCGCGGTCGCCGGGGTCGAGACGCTGCTGCTCATGGTGTACGTCGGCCGCCGCTGGCAGGCCGCGCACCGGCGGCCCTCCCGGGCCGGGCACCGGCCGCGGCGCGGCATCCCGGACGCCGCCCACTGCGAGCGCTGCCGCCGGGCCCGCGAGGCGCTGGACGAGCGGCAGGCGCGCGGGCGGGTCGGGTCGTCGGTGGGGGTGGCGGCCGGTCCGGTGCGTCCGGAGGTCGAGTCGGAGCTGCCCGAGCCGCCGGAGGCCGTCGACGCGGTGCACTCCCCGCAGTCGGAGTCCGGTGCCGCCGACCACCCGCCGTACCCGCGCCGCCCGCAGGGCCGGGCCGGGTACGAGCGGCCGTGGACGGCCGAACGGGCGGCCACCCGGTCCGTGGACCGGACGACCGCCCGTCGGGGTGCGCCGGGTTCAGCCGGCCGCGCTGTACGCCACCAGTGAGACGCCGACGTACTGCACGATGAAGGCGCCGAGGGTGAAGGCGTGGAACACCTCGTGGAAGCCGAACCAGCGCGGTGAGGGGTTGGGCCGCTTGAGCCCGTACACCACGCCGCCGATGCTGTAGAGCACCCCGCCGACGATCATCAGCACCAGCACGGCTACCCCGCCGGCGCGCAGGAAGTCCGGCAGGAAGAAGGCGGCGGCCCAGCCCAGCGCGATGTACACGGGGGTGTACAGCCAGCGCGGCGCGCCGACCCAGAACACCCGGAAGGCGATCCCGGCGAGCGCTCCGCCCCAGGCCACCCAGAGGAGTATCTGCTGGTCGGCGCCGTTGAGCAGCAGGATCGTGAACGGCGTGTAGGTGCCCGCGATGATCAGGAAGATGTTCGCGTGGTCCAGCCGCCGGAGCACGGCGTCCCCGCGCGGGCCCCAGTCGAAGCGGTGGTAGACCGCGCTGACCCCGAACAGCAGCCAGGCGCTGACCGAGTAGATCGCGCAGGCGATCTTGGCCGGCGTTGAGTCGGCCAGGCAGATCAGCACGATCCCGGCGGCGACGGTGGCGGGGAACATCCCGGCGTGCAGCCAGCCGCGCCACTTCGGCTTGCCCTCCCGGCTCTCGGCCGGGTCCTCCCCAGTGCTCTCCGCGAGCGCAGCAGCAGTCATGGGCAGCATGCTACCTGCTACCTACGGAACCGTAGGTTACTGGCGCGTAAGGAAGTGGCGATCGTCACTCTTGGACGTTTTGGAGTAATCGGAGTGTGGTGCCGCACACTCCGGGCCCGATGAGCATGGACCATTACTGGCCAGTAATCATACTTACTGTAGTAAAAGATGCGTCAATTTCGCCGCAGTGCCTCATTGGAGGCCGGAAGCCGGGTCTACGCTGCAAGCACCCTCAGACCCCCGCAACGCCGTCTCCCCGCCGGGACGGCGTGAAACGGAGCGATCGTGTCGTACGAGATCTCTGCTCTCAGCGCATCCGCGCCCACCCGCCACAAGCAGCTGCTCGCTTGGGTGAGCGAGATCGCCGAGCTCACCCAGCCGGACCGCATCGAGTGGTGCGACGGCTCCGACGAGGAGTACCAGCGCCTCGCGGACCTGCTGGTGGCTCAGGGCACCTTCAAGAAGCTGAACGAGGAAAAGCGCCCCAACTCCTACTACGCCGCCTCGGACCCCTCGGACGTGGCGCGCGTCGAGGACCGCACCTTCATCTGCTCCGAGCAGGAGAAGGACGCCGGCCCGACCAACCACTGGAAGGCCCCCGCCGAGATGCGGGAGATCTTCCAGGGTGAGCAGGGTCTGTTCCGCGGCGCGATGAAGGGCCGCACGATGTACGTCGTGCCCTTCTCGATGGGCCCGGTCGGATCCCCGCTGGCCGCGTACGGCGTCGAGATCACCGACTCCGCCTACGTCGCCGTGTCGATGCGCGTGATGACCCGCATGGGCAAGGCCGTGCTCGAGCAGCTCGGCGAGGACGGCGACTTCGTCAAGGCCGTGCACACCGTCGGCGCCCCGCTCGCCGAGGGCGAGGCGGACGTGCCGTGGCCGTGCAACAGCACCAAGTACATCTCGCACTTCCCGGAGACCAAGGAGATCTGGTCCTTCGGCTCCGGCTACGGCGGCAACGCCCTGCTCGGCAAGAAGTGCTACGCGCTGCGCATCGCCTCGACCATGGCCCGCGACGAGGGCTGGCTGGCCGAGCACATGCTGATCCTCAAGCTCACCCCGCCGTCCGGCGAGGTCAAGTACGTCGCGGCCGCCTTCCCGTCGGCCTGCGGCAAGACCAACCTGGCCATGCTCCAGCCGACCGTCCCGGGCTGGAAGGTCGAGACCATCGGCGACGACATCGCCTGGATGCGCTTCGGTGCCGACGGCCGCCTGTACGCCATCAACCCCGAGGCCGGCTTCTTCGGCGTCGCCCCCGGCACCGGCGTGGACACCAACGCCAACGCCATCGAGACCCTCTGGGGCAACACCGTCTTCACCAACGTCGCCCTCACCGACGACGGCGACGTGTGGTGGGAGGGCCTCACCGAGGAGCCCCCGGCGCACCTCACCGACTGGCGCGGCAACGACTGGACCCCCGAGTCCGGCACCCCCGCCGCCCACCCGAACGCCCGCTTCGCCGTCCCGGCCGCGCAGTGCCCGACCATCGCCCCCGAGTGGGAGGACCAGGCGGGCGTGCCGATCTCGGCGATCCTGTTCGGCGGCCGCCGGGCCACCGCCGTCCCGCTGGTGACCGAGTCCTTCGACTGGCAGCACGGCGTCTTCCTGGGCGCCAACATCGCCTCCGAGAAGACCGCCGCCGCCGAGGGCACCGTCGGCGAGCTGCGCCGCGACCCGTTCGCGATGCTGCCGTTCTGCGGCTACAACATGGGCGACTACTTCGCCCACTGGCTGAAGGTCGGCGCCCAGGCGGACGCCGCCAAGCTGCCGAAGATCTACTACGTCAACTGGTTCCGCAAGAACGCCGAGGGCAAGTTCGTCTGGCCCGGCTACGGCGAGAACAGCCGCGTGCTCAAGTGGATCGTCGAGCGCCTGGAGGGCACGGCCGACGGCGTCGAGACCCCGATCGGCGTGCTGCCGAAGGTCGAGGGCTTCGACCTGGGTGACCTGAAGCTGTCCGAGGAGGACCTCGACCTGCTCTTCACCGTGGACGCCGACATCTGGCGCCAGGAGGCCGCGCTCGTGCCGGCCCACCTGGAGCTGTTCGGCGACCACACCCCGAAGGAGCTGTGGGACGAGTACCGGAACCTGGTCGCGCGCCTCGGCTGAGCCTGAGCCTCAGCCGAGCGAGAGGTCGGCGCGCGGCACGAACCGCGCGCCGACCGAGTGACAGGACGGCCGGAGTTCCGCCGGGTGGTCTTTCCCCGACCAAGGAGACCACCAGGGCAGGGGACTCCGGCCGTAATGCTTTCTCTCCCGCACCGGAACACCCCTCCCGTGAGGAGGGGCCGGGGAGGGGTCAGGGCTGGGTGTAGCCGCTGAGGAATTCGCCGATCCTGGTCACCGCGTCGGTGATCTCCTCGGCGCGCGGCAGCGTGACGAGCCGGAAGTGGTCCGGTTCGGGCCAGTTGAAGCCGGTGCCCTGGACCAGCAGGATGCGCTGGGAGCGCAGCAGGTCCAGCACCATCTGGGCGTCGTCCTTGATCTTGTAGACCTTCGGGTCCAGCCGGGGGAAGGCGTACAGCGCGCCCTTCGGCTTAACGCAGCTGACCCCCGGGATCTGGTTGAGCAGCTCGTACGCGGCGTCGCGGGAGGCGAGCAGCCGGCCGCCGGGCAGCACCAGGTCCTTGATCGACTGCCGTCCGCCGAGCGCGGCGGCCACCGCGTGCTGGGCCGGCATGTTGGCGCACAGCCGCATCGAGGCGAGCACGGTCAGGCCCTCGACGTAGCTGTGGGCGCGCTGGCGGTCGCCGGAGAGCACCATCCAGCCGGAGCGGAAGCCCGCGACCCGGTACGCCTTGGACAGTCCGTTGAAGGTGACGCAGAAGAGGTCCGGGGCCAGGGTGGCCAGCGGGACGTGCTCGGCGTCGTCGTAGAGGATCTTGTCGTAGATCTCGTCCGCGTAGATCACCAGCTGGTGCCGGCGGGCGATCTCGGCGATGCCCTCCAGCACCTCGCGCGGGTAGACCGCGCCGGTCGGGTTGTTGGGGTTGATCACCACGATGGCCCTGGTCCGGTCGGTGACCTTGGCCTCGATGTCGGCGAGGTCCGGGTACCACTCGGACTGCTCGTCGCAGCGGTAGTGCACCGCGGTGCCGCCGGCCAGCGAGACCGAGGCGGTCCACAGCGGGTAGTCCGGCGCCGGGACGAGCACCTCGTCGCCGTCGTCCAGCAGCGCGGTCATGGCGAGCTGGATCAGCTCGGAGACGCCGTTGCCCAGGAAGACGTCGTCGACGGAGAGCCCGTGCAGGCCGCGGTCCTCGTAGTGCATCACCACGGCGCGGCGGGCCGAGAGCAGGCCCTTGGAGTCGCCGTACCCGTGCGCGTTCGCGAGGTTGCGCAGGATGTCCTGGAGGATCTCCGGGGGCGCCTCGAAGCCGAAGGTGGCCGGGTTGCCGGTGTTGAGCTTGAGGATGCGGTGGCCCTGTTCCTCCAGCCGCATCGCCTCATCGAGCACCGGGCCGCGGATGTCGTAGCAGACGTTGGCGAGCTTGCTGGACTGGATGACCTGCATGCCTGCCTACTTTAGGGGCATGCCGGGGCCCGGTGTCGGGTGTCCGGGGAGGAGGCTCGCCGGGGCCGGGAAGGGGCTCCTCGGGTCGACCTTGGATCGACAGGCGGGGGTGTCGAACGGCCTTCCAAACCGCTGGCCGAATGTCCGCAATGCTCGCGTATGCGAGGAACGCCGTCCATTTCCCGCGCGGATTCCGGTGCGGAACGAGACGGACGGCACACCGCAGGTCCGCCCCGGACGCGAAGATGGGGACCGGTGGGTCGACGAGGAGGGGGAGTGCCGGTGGTGGCGGTCGTGGCCGGGGCGGTGCTGGTCGGTCTCCTGCTGGCGCCCGCGCTGCGCGCGCTGGTCGCCCGCTGCGCCGTGCCCGAGGGCGAATCCTGGTGCGAGGCCTGTCCGTTGTGCGGGCGCCCGGTGGGGCGGCTGCTGCCCCCGACCGGTCGCTGCCCGGGCTGCCGCGGGCGACTGGGGGCCGGTGCGGGAGCGGTGGAGGCGGTCGCCGCGGCGGTCGCGGTCGCGGTGGCGTACGCGGCGGACGGTCCGCAGACGGCGGCGCTCGCCTGGGCGGGCGCGTTCGGCGTGGCGCTCGGCTTCACCGACGCCCGGGTGCGCCGGCTGCCGTACCGGCTGACCGTGCCGCTGCTGGCCGGGGTGGCCGCCCTGCTGGCGGTGGCGGCGCTGGCCGAGGGGCGCCCGGGGGTGCTGCTGCGCTGCCTGCTGGTCGCGCTGGCGGTCGGGGCGCTGCTCGAAGTCGCCGTCCAGATCGGCGCGTTGGGCCCCGGCGACTCCCCGCTCGGGCTCGCCCTGGGCGGGCTGCTCGGCTGGTACGGCTGGCGGGTCGCGATCGGCGGGCTGGTCGCCGCGGTGGTGCTCGCCGGGCTGTGGGGCACCATGCGGGTCGCCGCCCTGCTGGTCCGCCGGCGCCCGTGGCGCGGACTCGACGTCCCGGTCGGCCCGTTCCTGCTGCTCGGCGCGCTCACCGCGGTGCTGGCTCGATAGCCGGCGGTAAGGCGGAAGGGCCCGTCGTACCGGAGTCGGTACGACGGGCCCCGCCGTCGACGCGCCGGCCCCACCCTCAAGGAGCGGCGCGTCGAGGGGAGTTAGACCTCGCTGTGCCTCACGGCATCTTGTGGACGAACGGGCCGACCGCGTTGGAGAAGGCGTTGCCGTTGTTGGCGTCCCAGTTGGTGGACCAGGTCATCGCGCCCCGGATGGTGGGCCACTTGGCCGGCGGCACGAAGCTGCCGCAGTTGTTGCCGGTGGCCAGGCAGTTGAGCGCGTTGTTCACCACCGACGGGTCGACGTAGCCGCCGCCGGCCGCCTTGGCGGAGGCCGGGACGCCGATGCCGACCTGGTCGGGCCGCAGGCCGCCCTGGATGTGGGTGCAGACCTGCGAGGTGATGAAGTCGATCGTGCCCTGGTTGTAGACCTTGCCGTCGCAGCCGTTCATGCCGCCCGAGTTGTAGAACTGGGTGTTGACGACGGTCAGGATGTCCTTGGTGTTCAGCGCCAGCTGGAAGTAGGCGCCCGCGGTGCTGTACATCCCGATGGTCTCGGGAGCCATGGTCAGGATGAAGCCGGGGCCGACCTTGGCCTGCAGGGCGTGCAGCGCGTCGCCGAGCGGGCCGGCCTGGACGCCGTTCTCCAGGTCGACGTCGACGCCGTCGAAGCCGTAGTCCTTGATGATCGCGGCGGCGCTGTCGGCGAAGTTCGCCCCGGCGGTGGCGTCGCCGACGGTGATCGCGCCGTTCTGGCCGCCGATGGAGAGGACGACCTTCTTTCCGGCCGCCTGCTTGGCCTTGATGTCGGCGCGGAACTGGGCGTCGGTGTAACCGCCGAGCGCCTTGGACAGCCCCGGGTCCAGGGTGAAGCTGATCGCGCCGGTCCGGGTCGGCACGGCGTCGGCGAAGGAGACCGCGATGATGTCGTACGCGCTCTGCACGTCGCTCAGGCGCTGCGGGGTCGAGCCGTTGTCGAAGTTCTGCCAGTAGCCGGTGACCGCGTGGGCCGGCAGGCCGGTGGCCGGCGGGGTGGTGCCGGTCGGGGTCGGGGTGGGCGTCCCGGTGGGCGTTGCGGTGGGGGTCGGCGTGGCCGTGGGGGTGGGCGTCCCGGTCGGCGTGGCGGTGGCCGTCGGCGTCGGGGTCGGCGTCCCGGTCGGGGTGGCCGTCGGGGACGGGGTGGAGGTGCCGCCCGGGCCGACCAGCGCGACGTCGTCGGCGAGGTAGGCGCTCTGCCCGTACCAGCCGTGCAGGTAGACGGTGACGCTGGTGGCGTTCGCCCCGGTGGTGAAGGTGCTGGACAGCTGGTTCCAGCTGGCCTGGTTCGACCAGGCGGACGGGTCGGTCCCGCCGGTGCCGCGGGCACCGAGGTAGACGTACGGGCCCTGTACCCAGGCGCTCAGCGTGTAGCTGGTGTTGGGCAGCACGCTGATCGTCTGGGTGCACTCGGCGGTGTCGCCCGCGCCGGGGGTGGCCTGGAGCGCGCCGGTGCCGGAGTGGACCGGCGAGGACACCGTGGTCGCGCCGCCGGTGCAGGACCAGCCGTTCAGTCCGCTCTCGAAGCCGCCGTTGGTGACCAGGTTGCCGTCCGCCGCGCTGGCGCCGCCGGCGAAGAGGGCGAGGCCGCCGCCGGCCAGGGCGAGGGCGGTGGCGCCGGCCGCGAGGGCCGGGAGGGGGCTGCGCCGGCGCTTGTGCGCGGGCTGGTTCGGCGTACGGGCCATGGGGTGACGCTCCTGGGGGAGGAGCGGCCGCCGCGGTGGGGGGCGCGGCGGCCGCGTGTGGGGGAGGGGAGGTCCGCGGGTGACTCCGGGGGCGGGATCGTTCGTTCCGCCTCGGGTCAAAAGCTGGACTAGACCATTGCTGGTCGTCAAGGATGCGACAACCGGTTTACGGCTCCCTTAAGGAATCGGAGACCGTTCCGTGTCCACGTCGCGCACACCGCCCGGAAGACCGCGACACGCCCGTCGCGACAGACTTCGTACAGGACCGTGACCAGACCGCTACCTGCGGCTTTACCGTGCGCCTGCGCGCCGGAGTAGGCTGCGCCGGGGCGGTGACGCACCAGTCCGAACGAGTACGGAGGGGCCGGGAAACCATGGGTCTGCGCGATGTCGCCGAACGGACGCCGGGGCTGCGCACCCTGCTGGGCGGGATGTACCGGCTCTACGGCCGACGGGTCGAGGTCCACCTCGGTCGCACCCCGCACCACATCGGCGTGATCCTGGACGGCAACCGCCGCTGGGCCAAGGCGGCCGGCGGCTCCACCGCGTACGGCCACCAGCGCGGCGCCGACAAGATCAGCGAGTTCCTGGGCTGGTGCGACGAGACCCACGTCAAGGTCGTCACCCTGTGGATGCTCTCCACCGACAACCTGGACCGCCCGGCCGACGAGCTGGTCCCGCTGCTCGGCATCATCGAGGACGCCGTCACCGGCCTGGCCGCCGCCCGCCGCTGGCGGGTCAACCCGGTCGGCGCGCTGGACCTGCTCCCGCAGCACACCGCCGACGTGCTCAAGCGCGCCGCCGAGGAGACCGCCGGGATCGACGGCATCACCGTCAACGTCGCGGTCGGCTACGGCGGTCGGCACGAGATCGCCGACGCCGTCCGCTCGCTGCTCCAGGAGCACGCCGGACGCGGCACCTCGATCGAGGAACTGGCCGAGATCCTGACCGTCGAGCACATCGCCGAGCACCTCTACACCGCGAACCAGCCCGACCCGGACCTGATCATCCGCACCTCGGGCGAGCAGCGGTTGTCCGGATTCCTGCTCTGGCAGAGCGCCCACAGCGAGTTCTACTTCTGCGAGGCGTACTGGCCGGCCTTCCGCAAGGTCGACTTCCTGCGCGCGCTGCGCGCCTTCGAACAGCGCCACCGGCGGCTCGGGCTCTGAGCCACGGCGCCTTCGCGGCGTCTCCAGGGTGCCTTCGGGGCGGTTCCCAGGCCGCTCCGGGCCCCGCTCCGGCGGGAATGACCGCCGTAGGCCTGGCCTACCCGGGCCGCACGCGAGGCCAAACGTTCACCGGCAATGATCCGTCAGTTCGCCGGGGGCGCGAATGCACCGCCCCCCGCCTGGGAATACTCCAGTCAGTCCGGTCCCGGGGCCACCGGGGCAGCGGGGCCGGCTTGCCGCGGATGACGCAGGGTCATCCGCTCTGGAGGCCTAGTGGTCAGTTCCAAGAGCCGCCGGACACCAGACCGGCGCACGTACGTTCTCGACACCAGCGTGCTCCTGGCGGACCCGCTCGCCATGACCCGCTTCGAGGAGCACGAGGTCGTCCTCCCGGTGGTGGTCGTCACCGAGTTGGAGGCCAAGCGCCACCACCCCGAGCTGGGCTACTTCGCCCGTCAGGCGCTGCGCCTGCTCGACGACTACCGCATCCGCCACGGCCGGCTCGACGAGCCGATCCCGGTCGGCGAACTGGGCGGGTCGATCCGGGTGGAGCTCAACCACTCCGACGTCTCGATACTGCCGGTCGGCTACCGGGCGGGCGGCGGCGAGGCGGACACCAGGATCCTGGCGGTCGCCCGCAACCTGCAGGCCGAGGGGTACGACGTCACCGTCGTCTCCAAGGACCTCCCGCTGCGGATCAAGGCCAGCTCGGTGGGCCTGCTCGCGGAGGAGTACCGGGCGGAGCTGGCGATCACCTCCGGCTGGACGGGCATGTCCGAACTGCACGTCGCGGCCGAGCAGGTCGACGCGCTGTTCGCGGCGGGCCACGACGCCGCCGTGGACATCGACGGGGTCGAGGAGCTCCCGGTGCACACCGGGCTGGTGCTCACCTCGGAGCGCGGCCGGGCGCTCGGCCGGGTCACCGGCGACGGGCGGGTCCGGCTGGTGCGCGGTGAGCGCGAGGCGTTCGGGCTGCGCGGGCGCAGTGCCGAGCAGCGGGTGGCGCTGGACCTGCTGCTCGACCCGGAGATCGGCATCGTGTCGATGGGCGGCCGGGCCGGGACGGGCAAGTCGGCGCTGGCGCTGTGCGCGGGGCTGGAGGCGGTGCTGGAGCGGAGGCAGCACCGCAAGGTGATGGTCTTCCGGCCGCTGTACGCGGTCGGCGGCCAGGAGCTCGGCTACCTGCCCGGCAGCGAGGCGGAGAAGATGGGCCCCTGGGCCCAGGCGGTCTTCGACACCCTCTCGGCGGTCACCACCCCGGACGTGATCGAGGAGGTCATCGGCCGCGGGATGCTGGAGGTGCTGCCGCTGACCCACATCCGGGGGCGCTCGCTGCACGACGCCTTCGTGATCGTGGACGAGGCCCAGTCGCTGGAGCGCAACGTCCTGCTGACGGTGCTGTCCCGGATCGGCCAGGGCTCGCGGGTGGTGCTCACCCACGACGTGGCGCAGCGGGACAACCTCCGGGTCGGCCGGTACGACGGTGTGGTGGCGGTGGTGGAGAAGTTGAAGGGGCATCCGCTCTTCGCCCACATCACGCTCACCCGCTCGGAGCGTTCGCCGATCGCGGCGCTGGTCACGGAGATGCTGGAGGACATCAACCCGTGAAACGTCCCTGATCGGGACATAGTCGGACAATAGGTTCAACTCGCGGCGCGGGGCCCGTTCCTGACGGAGCGGGCCCCGTCCCTTTCATCACATCGAGTGCTTTCTGTCCGAAGAACTCCCGGGCGGTGAATGTGACATGCGCCACGCGGACGGGAATTGCGTCGACAGTGCCCGGTGCGGCATGGTGAGGGTTCTGTCAGGCCCCGCGTACGGCGCGGCAGGGCTTCCGGACTCCGGAAGTCAGGCCCCGGAAGGTCCGCCAACTCCGGTCGGTGGACGCACAATTGAAGACCGATGAGCCGTACGCCGCCCGATTCCAACGCCCGGTCGCCTCACCTCGACCGGACGCCGGGCCAGCACCTCCCGTGACCAGAGCACCTGCGGAGGTCCGTGCCAAGGGGCATGTTGCGTCCGCACGGTCACGCGTGGGCGATGCTGGAAGGAATCCATGTGACTCGGATCTCGGTCCGGGGAGTTGCTGTGGCCTCTGCCACCGCGGTCACCGCTGTCGGTGCTGTCGTGGGCATGGCCTCGGGCAGCGAGGGCAAGGCCATGCAGACGGTCGACGTCGCCGGCGCGACCCTGCTCGCCGAAGTCCCCTCCGGCGCCCAGGCGCAGGCCATCAGTGACAACATCGGCCAGCAGGCGACCGCCCAGCAGGCCTCCGCCGACGCCGCCGCCAAGGCCGCCGCCGAGCAGAAGGCCGCCGAGGAGGCCGCGCGCCAGAAGGCCGCCGCGGACGCCCAGGCGAAGGCCGACGCCCAGGCCAAGGCCGACGCGGACAAGGCCGCCAAGGCCGCCGCCGACCAGCGTGCCGCGGCCGACGCCGCCGCCAACCGCTCCAAGGCGCGGTCGGCGATGTCCGCGGTGGACAACAGCGCACCCCCCGTCTCGGTCAGCCCCGGCTCCGTCCAGGACCTGGCCCGGCAGATCGTCGGCAACGACGCCCAGTTCCAGTGCTTCAGCCAGATCGTGAAGCGCGAGAGCGGCTGGGACTACACCGCGACCAACAGCGGCTCCGGCGCCTACGGCCTGGTCCAGGCGCTGCCCGGCTCCAAGATGGCCTCGGCCGGTGCCGACTGGCGCACCAACCCGGCCACCCAGATCAAGTGGGGCGTCAGCTACATGAACAGCCGCTACGGCAGCCCCTGCGGCGCCTGGTCGTTCTGGCAGGCCCACAGCTGGTACTAGGAGGACCCGTCGTCTCCCCCGGGGCGGCGCAACTCCCCACGGCCCCCGGCCGCTCGTCCCGTTGCGACGAGCGGCCGGGGGCCGTGGCGTTCCCGGGCGTGCCGGGAAGGGCGGGCCGCCCCGCCCGGGTTGCGCTGACCAAGGCGCCCACGGGCGGTGCGGTCCTGGGTGCGGACGCGGGGCGCGGGAAGGGGTCCTGGTAGCTCCCCGCACCGGCCGGTCCGCCGGCGGTTGGCTCGGTTGATCAGTTGGTTCATCGGGACGACCGGCCCGGCTGGCATCGGTCGCCCCCGTGGGACGACTCGGCGTCCCGTTCGAAGTCCTCCCCAGTCGTGCTTGGGCGAAACCACCAGGAACCTGGTGATTTGTCCGGGTTCGCGAAATGATGCGATCGCACCGAACCCCACGGCGGGCGGACCCGCCCCGCCCCCGCCGGGTAGCGTCATCCCTGACGGCCGTGGCGGGACCCACGGCGTCACCGCCGGCTCGGCGGGTCCGACGGGGAAGCGGCGGTAGCGAGGATGGCGCGGGGCGGAAAGGCCTTCAAGGCCGTGGCCAAGGGCATGGCCGTGGTGGCGAGCGCGGCCGCCGTGATCGAACGGCGCCGACGCGCCGCGATGGCGGCCGACCCGCACGAACTCCCCGTCCCGGCCCTCGCCGAGGCACCCGGCCCGGTCCCGGTACCGCGCGCCGACCCCGACCCGGACCCCGCCCTCGCGGCCGCACCGGTTCCGGCTGCGGTCCCGGCCCCGCTCCCGGCCGCCGGGATCGCGACCGAAGCCGTCGCCGACGCCCCGGCCGCCGTGCCCGCGGCGACCGCGCCCGCCACCCCGCCCGCCCCGCCCGCGCACGCCGCACTCGGCCGCGAGTACCACCCCGGCCGGCCCGCCACCCCCGCCGAGGCGGTGCCGTGGGGCCTGCGGGTGGCCGCCGAGTCGACCTGGCGGCTGCTGCTGCTCGGCGCCGCCCTCTACGTCGTCTTCTACGTCGTCGACATGCTGCGGCTGGTCGCCTTCTCGGTGCTGGCCTCGCTGCTGATCACCGCGCTGCTCGAACCCTCGGTCTCCTGGCTGCGCCGGCGCGGGGTGCCGCGCTCGCTCGCGGCCGGCGGGGTCTTCCTGAGCGGCCTGGCCGGGATCGGGCTGGTCGGCTGGTTCGTGGTCTGGCAGGTGTCCACCAATCTGCCCGACGTCACCGCTCAGGTGAAGACCGGCGTCAACCAGCTCCGGGACTGGATGATCACCGGCCCGCTGCACCTGACCCAGCAGCAGATCACCGACTTCGCCAACCAGATCACCAAGGCCATCACCACCAACACCGACCAGCTCACCTCGGCCTCGATCACCGGCGCGCAGATCGCCGTCGAGATCCTGACCGCGCTGCTGATGACCTTCTTCACCACCTTCTTCTTCCTCTACGACGGCTCCAGGATCTGGAACTGGGCGCTGCGCGGCCTGCCCCGGCAGTCCCGCTTCGCGATGGCCGGAGCCGGCCCCAAGGCCTGGACGACGCTCACCGCGTACGTGCGCGGCACCGTCTGCGTGGCCTTCATCGACGCGCTCTGCATCGGCATCGGCGTCGACCTGCTGGGCGTGCCGCTGGCCATGCCGCTGGCCGTGATCATCTTCCTGGGCGCCTTCGTCCCGCTGGTCGGCGCCCTCGTCACCGGTACCGTCGCCGTCCTGATCGCCCTGGTCACCCAGGGGCCGTGGACGGCGCTGATGGTGCTGGTCGTGCTGATCGCGGTGATGCAGGTGGAGAGCCACATCCTCCAGCCGCTCATCCTCGGCCGCGCCGTCCGGGTCCACCCGCTCGGCGTCGTCCTCGGGGTCGCGGCCGGCGGCATCATCGGCGGCATCGGCGGCGCGGTGGTCGCCGTCCCGCTGATCGCCGTCACCAACACCGTGGTCGCCCACCTGCGCCGCCGCAACGAGGCCGGGCAGGCCGTCTTCACCGCCCTCGAAGCCGCCCGTGAAGCCGCCGAACGCACGGCGGCCACCCAGCCGACGGCGGCCGCGGACTGACGGAGGGGCCGCGGCGCGGGGTCACGGTCGGCCGCCCCGCGGGGCCTCCCGGGTGATCCGGTCGCCGTGGCCGGTGACGATCCGGCCGATGTTGTCGACCGAGGTGCGGTCCTCGCAGGGCCGGCCGTCCCAGTAGGAGGAGTGCGCGGAGCCGTCGGGCGAACCGTCCGGGACGGCGAAGCGCTGGGCGCCGAAGTCGGCCCGCGCGGGATCCCTGGCGTACCAGCCGGCCTGCGAGACGTAGTCCCACCGGGCGGCGCCGACGTAGGTGTGGTCGGCGCCGACCGAGAGGTCCGAGGCGTGCTCCGCCCCGGTGCCGGGGCTGCCGACCAGGACGATGTCGTCGGCGGCGAGGCCGCCGGGGCGCCGGGCGGCCAGTCCGACCAGGAGCGAGCCGTAACTGTGCCCCTGCGCCGTGACGTGGGCCGGGGCGCCCTGATGGGTGGCGCGCTGTCCGGCGAGGAACCGCTGGTACGCGGCTGCCCCGTGCTCGGCCTCGGTGCGCGAGGCGACGTCGGCGCCGAGCGGGGCGTCGTAACCGAGCCAGGCGATCGAGGCCGTGCTGCGGGTCGGGTCGGCGCGCTTCGCCGCGTCGTACACCGCCCTGGCCCGGTCGGCGTCGGCTCCGCCGATGTGCCGCAGTTCGGTGCCCATGCCGCCGACGAGGGACGTGACGTGCTGGGCGGTGTCCGGATCGCCGAAGGAGAGGACGGCTCGGCCCTGGCCCTCCTCGCCGATGCCGAGGAGGAGGACCGGAGGGTCCTGGCCCTCGGTCCTCAGCCGTTCACTGATCCTGCGGAAGCCTTCGAGCTTGAGCCCGGTCCTGCCGTCGAGCGGCGGCGGGTAGCCCTCGTACCTCGCCAGGAGTCGGGGCAGGAGGATCCGGTTGGCCTGGTCCCGGGCGGTGGCGGGGATCCCGTCGCGGTTGCCGATGAGGTCCGGACGGTCCTCGATCAGCCGTTGCCGCTCGTCCGTGGGGAGGCCGTTCCACCAGGCGTTCACCTCGGCCGGCGGGGCGTCCGCGCCCGGCATGACGGCGTCGAGCAGGGGGCGTAGGGCCAGGGTCGGGTCGAGGCGGTCCCGGGCGGTGGCGGCCGGGTCGAGGGCGGTGCCGTCGTGGGCGCGGGCGGCGTGGTGCCGGAGCCGGGCGGCGAGGGCCCGGTCGACGGTGTCGGCCTCGGCGAGGGCGGTGCTGATCCGGGCGGCGAGGGCCTCGGCGGTCCGGTCGCGGGCCGCCCGGTGGTCGGGGTCGTGCCGGTCGGCGGGGGACGGGGTCGGACCGCTGACCGTGCCGTGCTCGTCGACCGTCAGATCGGCGCTCCGCGCGTCCTCCAGCGCCTTGCGCAGCGCCGACTGGGCGAGGACGAGGGCGTCCGCCCCGGTGCGCAGGACCTGGCCGATCCACCCGATCCCGGTCCGGGCGGCCGTCAACTCGCCGGTGGTGAGCCGCAGGGCCGGGGTCGCCGCGTCGGCGGCGGGGCCGGTCCAGCCGGCGGCGGCGGTGCGCCGGTCGACTCCGGTGTGCCAGTTCTCCAGGTGCTGCCCGAACTCGCCGTGCAGCTTGTCGTACGCGTCGGCGGCGCCGTGGAGCAGACCGAAGTCGGTGTCGCGCAGTGTCGCGAGGTCCATGCCGGCGGCCGCCTACCCGAAGTGCCGGACGAAGTTCTGCCGCTGCGCCGCCGTGGGGCCGAACCGGGTGGCGGTCCGCTGGTCGGTGCCCCGGTAGCGGTGTGCGGCCGTGTCGAGGTGCCGGCCGTGGCGGCTCAGCGTGGCGTGGAGGTCGTTCAGGAGGGTGTGCCAGGCGCCGGTGCAGTCGTCGAGCGCGGTGCCGGACCGGAGTCCGCGCAGTCCGGCGACGGCCTGCTGGGAGGAGTCGAGGAGGGCCGCGGTCTGGTCCGGGATCGGGGCCGCCGTCTCACCGGCCGTCCCGGCGGCCTGGTGGAGCAGGTCGGCGTCGGTCCGGAAGCCCCCGCCGTTCTCCGGATGGTCGGACAACCCGGTTTCCCCTCGGGTCGTATGTCGTGCACGGATCGCCTTGCACTGTAGCGGAGTTGGGCCCGGGCGAGGACGCGGAAACGCCGACGGGCCCCTCCGTGGGAGGGGCCCGTCAGGTGGTGCGGGGTGCGTCAGGCGTTGACGGCGGCGAGGGCGGCCTCGGAGTCGAGGACGCCGGCCACGGCCTGGAGGACGGCGGCGATCTTCAGCGAGGCCTGGATGACCTCACGGTCGACGCCGGCCTTGCGCAGGACGGCCTCGTGCGAGTCGAGGCACTGGCCGCAGCCGTTGATGGCCGAGACGGCGAAGCACCAGAGCTCGAAGTCGATCTTCTCGACGCCCGGGGTGCCGATGATGTTCATCCGCAGACCGGCCCGCATCGTGCTGTACTCCTTGTCGGAGAGCAGGTGCAGCGTCCGGTAGTAGACGTTGTTCATCCCCATGATCGCGGCCGCGCCCTTGGCGGCGGTGTACGCCTCCGGGGAGAGGTTGGCCTTGGCCTCGGGCTCCAGCTCGCGCAGCAGACCGGGGCTGCGGGTGGCCATCGCGCAGGACAGCACGGTGCCCCAGAGCTGCTGGGCGGGGAGGTCGGAGTTGCCGATGACCGAGCCCAGGTTGAGCTTGAGGTCCTTGGCGTAGTCCGGGAGAGCGGCCTTCAGGTCGTCGAGGGCCATGGGTCAGCCCGCCAGGAGGGCCTGGGCGTCGAGGGTGTCCTCGCCCTTGTTCCAGTTGCACGGGCACAGCTCGTCGGTCTGCAGGGCGTCCAGCACCCGCAGGACCTCCTTGGGGTTACGGCCGACGGAGCCGGCAGTCACCATGACGAACTGGATCTCGTTGTTCGGGTCGACGATGAACACGGCGCGCTGGGCGGTGCCGTCCTCGGCCTCGACGCCGCAGGCGCGCATCAGCTCGTGCTTGATGTCGGCCAGCATCGGGAAGGGCAGGTCGCGCAGGTCCTTGTGGTCCTTGCGCCAGGCGTGGTGCACGAACTCGGAGTCGCCGGAGACGCCGAGGATCTGGGCGTCACGGTCGGCGAACTCGTCGTTCAGCTTGCCGAACGCGGCGATCTCGGTCGGGCAGACGAAGGTGAAGTCCATCGGCCAGAAGAAGACGATCTTCCACTTGCCCTCGTAGGTCTTGTGGTCGATGTCGGCGAAGGCGCTCGCGGCATCCAGGTCGACACAGGCCTTGAGGTCGAACTCGGGGAACTTGTCACCGATCGTGAGCACGTTTCGCTTCTCCTGAAGTGAGACTGAGGGAGCTTTGTCCGGATTCCGGACACGACCCAGAATTCCACATCGTGGACTGATCAGAGAAATAGCTAGACTGGATGTGTCTGATCGGAGATTGCTATCAGTACCGAATCGCCCACCTCGCGGCCCGCTCCCCGCAGGGCCGCCGCCGGCAAACCCGAGGCGGCTGTGGGGAGCGCCACAGTCCGCGGCCCGCGCACGCCGACGGTCGCCCAGCTCAAGGCCTTCGTCGCGGTGGCCGAGCACCGGCACTTCCGGGAGGCCGCCGCCGCGACCGGGACCAGCCAGCCGGCGCTGTCCGGGGCGGTCGCGGCGCTGGAGGAGTCGCTGGGGGCGCAGCTGGTCGAGCGTACGACGCGCAAGGTGATCGTCACTCCATTGGGGGAGCGCGTGCACGAGCACGCGCGCCGGGTGCTCGCCTCGCTGCAGGCCCTCACCGAGGAGGTCGACGCCGCCCGCCGTCCGTTCACCGGACCGCTGCACCTCGGGGTGATCCCGACCGTCGCGCCGTACCTGCTGCCCACCGTGCTGCGGCTGGTCCGCGACCGCTTCCCGGAGCTGGAGCTGCACGTCCACGAGGAGCGCACCCCCTCGCTGCTGGAGGGCCTGGCCGCCGGGCGGCTGGACGTCCTGCTGCTCGCGCTCCCGGCCGGCGGCTCCTCGCCGACCCGGGACATCCCGCTGTTCGACGAGGACTTCGTCCTGGTCGCCCCGCCGGAGCACCCGCTCGCCGGGCGGATCGACGTGCCCCGGGACGTCCTGCTCGACCTGGACGTGCTGCTGCTGGAGGAGGGCCACTGCCTGCGCGACCAGGCCCTGGACATCTGCCGCGAGGTCGGCGCCGACCAGGCCGGCTCCACCACCCGCGCGGCGGGCCTGTCCACCCTGGTCCAACTCGTCGCCGGGGGGCTCGGGGTGACCCTGCTGCCGGCCACCGCCCTGGACGTCGAGGCCGGCCGCACAGACCGGCTGGCCGCCGTCCGGTTCGCCGCCCCGGCGCCCGGTCGCCGGATCGGGCTGGCCACCCGGCCGGGCTCGGCCCGCAGCGTCGAGTACGAGCGCTTCGCGGCGGCGCTGCGCGAGGTGCTGGTCGAGCTGCCGGTCCGGATCGTCGACGGTCCCTAGGGTCCGTCAGCGCGCGGCCGGCGCGCCGAGGCAGAGGCCGACCGTGGTCGCCACCAGCAGGTCCAGCGCCTCCAGGGTCTCCGGGTCGGGCCGCTCGCCCGGCGGGCGCCGGATCAGGTGGCGGGCCGTCAGGCCGTCGAAGCCGGTGAGGAAGTGGGCGGCGATCCGGTCGGCGGGCAGCGCGAGGGTCAGTCCGTGGGCGGCGGCGAGGGCGGCGAGCATCTCGGTGGCGGTGCCCTCCATGGCGTGCTGCAGCCCGAGCATGATCTCCCGGACGTCGGGGTCGCGCATCGCCAGCGTCTCGAACTCGCTCAGCAGGACGCAGCGCCCGTCCTCGCCGGTGGCGGCGTCCCAGAGCGCGTGGACCAGGGTGCGGACCTGGTCGCCGAACGGTCCGTCACCGGGGGAGGCGGCGCGCACCTGGTCGATGAACTGGGCGGCCACCTCCTCGACGACGGCCCGGTAGAGGTCCTTCTTGGTGCCGAAGGTGTAGTGCACCGTCGCCTGTGCCACGCCCAGCTCCGCCGCGATCGCGCGGGTGCTGCCGGCGGAGACCCCTTCCCGGGTCATCAGGTCGATCGCGGCCCGGACCAGCTGCGGTCGGCGTTCGGAGGCGGGGACATGAGCCATTCAGCCAGGGTAGCGCCATGGTCGAGCAACTGTGTCGACCGATGTGGTCGGTCAACTTTGTCACCCGACAAAGTTGGGTCTACCGTGGGAGGGGTTCGCCCAGGCATCCGCCTGGCACCCGCCCGTCCGCCGACCGCACCGCGAGGGGTCAGACCGTGGCCACGTACCTGTACCGACTGGGCCGTTACTGCTTCCGCAGAAGGCGTGCCGTGCTGGCCGTCTGGATCGCGCTGCTGATCGCCGTGGGCGGGGCCGCGGGCGCCCTCGCGGGCGGGACCAGCGACGAGTTCAAGGTCCCCGGCACCGAGGCCCAGGCCACCCTGGACCGGATCAAGGACACCTTCCCCGAGCAGGGCCACGGCTCCGCCCAGGTGGTCTTCGCCGCCCCGGCGCCCGGCGGCATCGCCTCGCCCGAGGCGGGCCGGGCGGTCGGCGAGGCCGTCAGCCGGATCGCCCACGTCCCCGGCGTGGCCGCGGCGCCCGACCCGTACGCCACCGGCGCGGTCTCCCCGGACGGCCGGGTCGCGATCGCGCTGGTCTCCTTCGACCACAAGCTCGCCGAGGTCACCGACCAGCAGCGGGACGCCGTCCGGGCCGCCGCCGAACCGGCCCGCGCGGCCGGACTGGAGGTGGCCTTCGGCGGCGACGCGTACAACAAGTTCGCCCAGATCGAGGGCGGCTCCGAGGCGATCGGCCTGGCGGTGGCCGGGGCGGTGCTGGTGATCACCCTCGGCACCCTGGTCGCGGCCGGGCTGCCGCTGCTGACCGCGCTGGTCGGGGTCGCCGTCGCGATGGCCGGGCTGCTGGCGCTGACCGGCTCGTTCGAGATCATCACCACCGCGCCGGTGCTGGCCCTGATGGTCGGCCTCGCGGTCGGCATCGACTACGCCCTGTTCATCCTGTTCCGCTACCGCCGCCACCTGGACGAGGGCCTGGAGCCCGAGGAGTCCGCCGCCCGGGCCACCGCGACCGCCGGCAGCGCCGTGGTCTTCGCCGGGCTGACGGTGGTCGTGGCGCTCGCCGGGCTCGCCGTCGCGGGCGTCCCGTTCCTCACCGTGATGGGCCTGGCCGCCTCCGGCGCCGTCGTGGTGGCCGTCCTGGTCGCGATCACCCTGCTGCCCGCGGTGCTCGGCTTCACCGGCCGCGCGATCGACCGGCTGCCGGTCTGGAAGCGGGCGCTGACCACCCACGGCAAGGTCACCGTGGGCGAGCGCTGGGCCCGCTTCGTGGTCCGCCGCCCGCTGCCCGTCCTGCTGGTCGGCCTGGCCGGACTGGGTGCCATGGCGGTGCCCGCCGCCAGCCTGGACCTCGGACTGCCGGGCGGCGGCTCACAGGCCGTCGGCACGGACGCCCGCAAGGCGTACGACCTGGTCAGCGAGGGCTTCGGCCCGGGCTTCAACGCCCCGCTGGTGGTGGTCGTGGACGCCCACGGCGCACCGCGTCCCGAGCGGGCCGTCCAGGAGGTGGCGGGCCGGCTGCAGGGGTTGAAGGGCGTGCAGACCCTGCTGCCGCCGAAGGTCGACGCGGCGAGCGGCACCGCCCTGGTGCCGGTCATCCCGAAGACCGGCCCGGACCACCAGGACACCCGGGCGCTGGTGAACGAGATCCGCGACCAGCGCGCCGGGATCGCCGCCGCGACCGGCGCGAGCATCGCCGTCACCGGCACCACCGCCGCCAACATCGACGTCTCCACCAAGCTCGGCCAGGCCCTGCCGCCGTTCGTCGCGGTGATCGTCGGCATCGCGCTGGTGCTGCTGGCGCTGGCCTTCCGCTCGGTGCTGGTGCCGCTCAAGGCGGTGCTGGGCTTCCTGCTCAGCATCCTGGCCTCGCTCGGCGCGGTGGTCGCGGTCTACCAGTGGGGCTGGCTGGACGGCCTGATCGACGTGCCCAAGGTCGGACCGGTGGTCAGCTTCGTGCCGATCCTGCTGATCGGCGTGCTGTTCGGGCTGGCGATGGACTACGAGCTGTTCCTGGTCTCCGGGATGAAGGAGCAGTACGTCCACGGCAAGGCGCCGCGCGAAGCGGTCGTCGGCGGGGTGAAGGGCGGCGCCCGGGTGGTGACGGCGGCCGCGCTGATCATGATCTCGGTGTTCGGCGCCTTCGTCCTCGGGCACGACCCGATCGTCCAGCCGATCGGCTTCGCCCTCGCGGTGGGCGTGCTGGTGGACGCCTTCGTGGTGCGGATGGCCCTGGTGCCGGCCGCGATGGCGCTGTTCGGCAGGGCGGCCTGGTGGTTCCCGAAGCGGCTGGAGAAGGTCGTGCCGAAGGTCGACATGGAGGGCGAGCAGCTGATCGCCCGGCTGGAGGGGGAGCGCCGGTCGGCGAAGGAGCCCGCCGGGGTCTGACGCTCTGACGGTGCCCGGTGGGATCCGACCTCCCGCCGGGCACCGTCACGTCCTGGCGGACACCGTCACGTCCCGCCGGGCACCGTCACGTCCTGACGGACCCCGTCAGGTCCCGCCGGGCACCGTCAGGCCCCGCCGGGCAGCCGCTGCTCGAACCAGACCACCTTGCCGGTGCCCAGCCGGGTGGCGCCCCAGCGGTCCGCGCACCGGGCCACTATCTGCAGCCCGCGCCCGCGTTCGTCCTCCGGACCGGTACGGCGCGGGCGCGGCAGCAGCGGACTGTCGTCGCCGACCTCGCAGCGCAGCCGGGTGGTGCGCACCAGGCTCAGGGTGACCGGCCGGGTCGCGTGCTGGACGGCGTTGGTCACCAGCTCGCTGACCATCAGCTCGGTCGCCTCGCTCAGCTCGTCCAGCCCCCAGCGCCGCAGCGTGTGTGCGGCCAGCCGGCGGGCCCGGCCCGGCGTCTCGTTGCGCGGCTGAAGGTACCAGTGGGCGACGTCCCCGGCCGGGATGCCGTCGAAGCAGGCGCCCAGCAGGGCGATGTCGTCGCCGCGGTCCCCGGGCGGCAGAATGCGCAGCGCCTCCTGGCAGAGCTGCTCGGGGGACTGCCAGCGCGCGGCCGCGATCCGCGCGCGGAGCACCTCCAGGCCGTCGCTGAGCGGGCGGGTGCGGGTCTCCACCAGGCCGTCGGTGAACAGCAGCAGCGACGATCCGGGCGGCGCGGGCAGCTCGACCGAGTTGAAGTCCACCCCGCCGACCCCGATGGGGGCCCCGGAGTCCAGCTCCACCAACTCGGCCCGGCCGTCCGGGCGGACCAGCACCGGCGGGACGTGCCCGGCGTTGGCCAGCACCACCCGGTTGGCGATCGGGTCGTACACCGCGTACACGCAGGTGGCCAGGTGCTGTTCGCGGCCGAGCCGCTGGGCCTGCTCGTCCAGGTGGTAGAGCACCTCGTGCGGCGGCAGGTCGAGCGCGGCCAAGGTCTGTGCGCTGGTGCGCAGTTGGCCCATGATGGCGGCCGAGGTGAGCGAGTGGCCCATCACGTCGCCGACGATCAGGGCGACCCGGTTGCCGGGCAGCGGCACCGCGTCGTACCAGTCGCCGCCGACCTGCGCGCCGCGCTCACCGGGCAGGTAGCGCTGGGCGATCCGGACGCCGTGCGACTGCGGCAGGCGCAACGGCAGCATGCTGCGCTGGAGTTCGTTGGCTATCTCCCACTCGCGGGCGTACCGCAGCGCGGTGTCCACGGCCAGGCCCGCCTGGGTCGCCAGGTGCGCGGCGGTCGCGGTGTCGGCCGCGTCGAAGGCCGGCCGGCCGGTGCGTTCAGGGGGCCGGCGGATCAGCACCAGCAGACCGAGGACGGCCTTGCGGCCGCGCAGCGGCAGGGCGACCACCGAGCTGCCGGCGGCCAGCCGGGCCAGCCCGCGGGTGCCGTACACCTCGCGCAGCAGCGCCTCGGTGCGCTCGGCGGCGGGCGTGCCGAGGACGGCCGACTCGGCGGGGCGGCGGCTCAGCAGGATGTGCGCCAGCGCGCCGCCCCGGGTGACCGGGGTGGCCGGCCCGGTGTCGGCGGTCGAGCGGGAGCCGAAGCGCGAGCGGTGCCGGTCGTCCGCGCCGCTCTTGCGGCCGCGGCGGCCGATCCGGGTGCCGGTGCTGTGGTGGATCCGCAGCTCCTCCGGGAAGCCGGGCTCGCGCTCGACGTTGGGCAGCGGGTCGCGCAGGTGGACGACGGCGGCGTCGGCGAGGGTCGGGACCAGGACCCGGCCGATGTTGCGCAGCGTCGCGGCCAGGTCGAGGGCGCTGTTGATCCGCCGGGTCGCCGCGTCGAGGTAGGCGAGGCGGTCCGCCACCCCGTCGGCCGCCCCGCCTGCCGCCCCGGTGCGGTCCGGCCGAGCCGTCGGCGGCTTCGCCGGGACGGGGGCGGGGGCGGGAGTCACCGCCCGGACCGGTTCGTCCGGTCGGGCCGGGAGCCGGCCGCGCTGACCCGGGACGGCGGGCGGCTGCTCCGCCTCGGTCTTGAGCTGGTCGCGCACGGCTGCCTGTCCTGGATTCGGTGTGGTCGGGAGGTCTGGTCGGTGAGCTGTTCTGGTCCTCTGGTCGGTCAGCCGACGCGTCGACAGCACAGGAACAGCTGTTCCTCCGGCGGCAGCGTGGTACTGGCCGGCGCGTACGGATGCCCCGAGCACTCCTCGACGGCGAAACCGGCTGCGACCAGAACCCGCTCCAGATCCTCCCTCAGATACCCACTGATCCGCAGCTCTCTGCCAAGGAACGGAAGCGGAACGTGATCCAGGTCCGCCTCGACCATGCCGAGCACCAGCAGTCCGCCCGGCCGCAGGAGTTCGCGCAGCCGTCCGAGTACGGTCGGGATCTCGTCCTGCGGCAGCAGGATCAGTGAGAAGAACGCGGTGACGGCGGCGAAGGTGCCGCGGCCCGCCGGCCCCAGCCCGGACGCGCCCCACACCCGGTCGGCGCGCTCGGTGGCCAGATCGTAGAGGTCGATGCGGTGGAACTCGGCCGGGTACGCGCCCTCGATCCGAGCCTGGCGGGCCAGCGTCAGCATCACGTCCGAGAGGTCTATCCCGGTCACCCGCAGCCCGCCGGCGGTCAGCTGGCGGACGGTCGGCTCGCCCGTCCCGCAGCCCACGTCCAGCACCCGGGCCCCGGGTTCGAGCTCGGCGAGCAGCTGCCGCCCGCAGTCCAGCTGGCCGCCCTTGGCGGGGAACGCCTCGCCGTACCCGGCGCCGATGGTGTCGAAGGCGACCGCCTGGAGGGCCCGGGCCGCCCGGCGTCGCCGCACGTCGGGCCCGTCGGTCCCGTCGTCGCCGGCGTCCTCGCCGACGGGGAACGCATCGGATATCTGTCCGGTCGTCACGTTGAGAGGCACCCTTCCACCCGTGGCCTCCGGTCGGCTCCTCCGCAGCCTCCTGGGCCGCTGCCGGTGGCGGTACGTCACGCTCCCCGCATCACACAGACGGCCTGCACCCCGACACGTTGCCGGCAGACACTCGTGTGCGTACTGGCATCTGAGAATATGCGTGATCTCTGCGCCATGGGGTCCCTTTCCGGCCAACTCGTCATGCTTGGGCCGAAGTGGGGCGGGTCCGCGGAAGCACGGGGGTGCGGGCCGGGTGGTGCGACCGGCCCCGCACGCCGCACGGCGCGCCGGGGGGTGGCGTCGCTGACCTGCGGTTTTGCCAGTCCGCAGGCTGACAATCAGACGTTTATCGAACGTCAATCGGTGGGGTGCACAGTGGAACCAGCGCCGGGGAAGCGTTGAGGGCGCTCCCGCAGCCGGGGGGCTGCGGGGGCGCCGACGCGCGGATCGGGGGAGGTGCTCCGCGGGGGAGCGGAGGCCTTTACGGCGCGGGGGGAGAAGAGAAGGGCTCGGTGTGCTGTCGGGAGATGAGGTCCGCCACGGGGGAGGCCTCCGGCACACCGAGCCGCGTGAAGATCGCGTGCGCCTCCTGGAGACAGGCGAGCCCACGGGCCGGCTGGGCGAGCGCGAGCAGCGCTTCGCCGAGGGCGGCGTTGGCGAGGCCCTGGCAGTAGGCGGAGTCCATGTCCTGCCCGATCGCGAGGGACTGGTCGGCGACCTCGGCGGCTTCGGCGGGCTCCTCGGCGACGAGCAGGGCCGAGGCCAAGCGGGCCAGGGCGTAGCCCTCCCAGAGCGGGTTGCGCTGGGACTGGTAGAGCCGATGGGCCTCACGCAGGTGCGGGACGGCCTCGGCTGAGGAGAGCACCACGCCCAGCTGGTAGAGGGTCTGGGCGAGCAGCGGGCCGTTGTTGGACGCCCGCGCGGCGGTGACGCCGTCGCCGGCGGACTTGATCGCCGTCTCGGTCATCCCGAGTCGGTGCTGCACCCGGGCCATGTTGCTGACGATCCGGGCCTCGCCGATCGACGTGCCGACCACCCGGTTGCTGGCATGCGCCTGTTCCAGGAACGGCAGCGCTTCGGCCGGACGGTTGTTCATGTTCAGGATCACCCCGAGCATGTTGGCCGTGGCCAGGAGGAGGACGGTCGGTTCGTCCGGCCTCTGGTGTTCCAGGCTCCGGCGGAAGGACTGCTCGGATCCCTGGAAGTCGCTGGTGGCGGACTGCAGTGTGCCCAGGGCGAAGTACACCCGGGCGATCCCGGCCGAGTCGTCACGGTCCCGGGTGTCCCGGCTGATGGCCTCCAGCACAGGGAGCGTCCGCGGTCCGCGGGTCGGGTCCGGGTCGATGCTGAACAGGTAGTTGAGCAGGTCGACGGCCGCGCGCTGCAGGGTGCCGGGGCCGTTCGCGGCGGCCTCGACGGCACTGAGCAGCAGGGCGCCCTCCGTCCGGAGCCAGTCCTGTGCGGCCTGACTCGTCGGCAGGTGGAGCCCCGTCGAGGTGAACGTCGTCAACAGCTCGGGCAGCGGGTCATCCGGCTCGATGACGTGGGCGGCGTTGCGGATGGTCGGGATCAGGAGGTCGAGCAGCCGCAGGACCGCCAGTTCCTGTTCCGCCGTGTCCCCGAGCCGCTCGTTCTTCCGCTGGGCGTAGAGCCGGAGCAGGTCGTGGTAGCGGTACCGGCCGGGCGCGAAGCACTCCAGCATGTTGGCCTCGACCAGCGCCTCGGCGAGGTCCTCGGCGGTGTATTCGTCCACGCCGAGCAGCGCTGCTGCGGCCGCCAGTGGAATATCGGGCGAGTCGATCAGGGCGAGCAGCCGAAAGGCGCGGGCCTCGTCCACGGACAGCTGTCCGTAGCCGAGCCCGATGGTGGTCTCCACGGCGAGGTTTCCGAGCTGGAGTTCGTCCAGGCGTCGACGCTGATCGGCTAACCGACTGGCCAGGTCGGAGACGCTCCAGCGCGGCCGGCTGGCCAGCCGGGCGGCGGCGATGCGGACGGCCAGCGGCAGGAAGCCGCAGGCGGTGACCACCTTCATGGCGGCCTCGGGTTCGGCGGCGACCCGGTGTTCGCCGACGATGGCCGAGAAGAGCGCGAGCGCCTCGTCCGGCGTCAGCTCCTCGACGTCGAACAGCTGGGCGCCCGGGATGCCGGCCAGCCGGGAGCGACTGGTGGCGAGCACCGCGCAGCCGGAGACGCCGGGGATGAGCGGCCGGATCTGGTCGGCGTCCCGGGCGTTGTCGAGCAGGATCAGCATCCGGCGGCTGGCGAGCTGCGAGCGGTACAGCGCGGCGCGCTGATCGAGCGAGTCGGGGCTCTCGGTGACGCCGAGCGCGTGCAGGAAGTCGCCCAGGACGACCACCGGGTCCGCGGGCGAGGTGCCGGCTCCGCGCAGGTCGACGTACAGCTGCCCGTCCGGGAACTCGGTGCGGACGCGGTGGGCGACGTGGACGGCGAGGGTGGTCTTCCCGACCCCGCCGATACCGGCCAGCGAAGTCACCACCACGGCCTGGCCGGTGGCGTTCATCAGCACCGTCGAGAGGTCGCCGACGAGCTTCGAGCGGCCGCTGAAGTCCGAGACGTCGGCCGGGAGTTGAGCCGGGGCCGGGGGAGCGGCGGAGCCGTCCTCGCGAGCGGTGGCGATGGGGATCGCAGCCAGGGTGAGGGTCGGGTCGGCGGCGAGGATGCGGTTGTGCATCTTGGACAGGCCGGCGCCCGGTTCGACCCCGAGCTCCTCGATCAGCAGCTTGCGGGTGTCGGTGTAGACGCCGAGGGCCTCGGCCTGCCGCCCGCAGCGGTACAGGGCCAGCATCAGCAGTTCGCGCAGCCGCTCGCGCAACGGGTGCTCGGCCGTCAGGTTGTTGAGCTCCACGACGATCTCGGCGTGCAGGCCGATGTCGAGGGCGGCGGCGCACAGCTCCTCGGCGGCGGCCACCTGGCGCTCGGCCAGCCGCAGCCGCTGGGCGTCCGCGTACGGACCGGGGATGCCGGTCAGCGGTCGGCCGCTGAACAGGTCCAGCGCCTGGGCCAGCAGTCGGTGGGCCTCACGCTTGTCGCCCGAGGTGCGGGCGGCCGTGGCCTCGGCGGAGAGCCGCTCGAAGACCGAGAGGTCGAGGGCCGTGCCCGGAATGCGCAGGGCGTAGCCGTCGGCGACGGAGACCAGCAGCTCGGCGGGGCGGCGCACCTCCCGCTGGGGCTCGATGACGGAGCGCAGCCGGGAGACGTAGGTGCGGAGCGCGGCCACGGCCTGGGTCGGCGGCCGCTCGCCCCAGAGGGCATCGACCAGGTCCTGGGTGGTGACCGGGCGCCCGGAATGCAGCAGAAGGGTGGTCAGAACGGCCTGCTGCTGGGGGGAGCCGAGGGAGAGGGGCTTGTCGTCGAGCCAGGCCTGGACCGGACCGAGGACTTGGAAGCGCAGCGCAGGGGCCTGCGGCGTCTCCCGAAACTCCATGAAGTCCCCCGATGGCCTGTCGTGTTGATTCCGTGAAAGGGCGCTCGGCGGTCCGCCGCGGTGGTTCAGCTTAGGCGGACGGCCGACTCTGCCGGACGGCACTGCAAGCCGCACGATGTTTATCGGACATTTAATCAACCCTACGATACTGTCCCCGCGCCCGCGCCACGGAGGTCGGGCGGGACACATTTGATGACCGAAAGGCGGCCACTCAATGGCCAACGACCAGAGCGCTGCCCCGGCGCCGTCGGCGCCCGTGAACGGCACGACGACCGAGACTCCGGCCACCGCTGTGGAGGCGGGCAAGGCTGTCGAGGGTGCCGTGACCGCGTCCTCGAACCAGACCGTTTACACCGCGCCGGCCGACGCCGACAAGACGGCGTTCGAGAACGGCTCCTTCGGTGACGAGGGCGAATACGTCAACGTCCCCGTCCCGCCGGCCGACGGCGGCCCGGATGCCCCGCGACAGCCGGAGAGTGTCATCGGCGGCCACCCGTAAGTCGTCCGGACCCAGTGCCCCCCTGCCCCCGTCCGGGCACGGGGGCACTGTCGTGGTGGTGTGCGCGCCAATTCGTGTGCGGGTCCATCGGGTGGCCGATTCCCACTCTTGATGCACGCATGGTGACCGCGGTCATCCGTAACGTGCCCGGCGGCGCCCCCGGAGCGTTCCGGAATTCCTGATTCACCGGGGGGATTACCAAGCCCTGAATGCCGTGGTTTGCGTGGATTGATCCGCAATTACCGGGGCTGATCGCAATCAGCTGAATCGCGGGGCTCGGGGGCGGGCGAGACCTGGTGCGGTTCGGCGGTCCATTCGCGGCCGCCGTGCTCGGGGCGGAGGTAGTGCTCGCCACCGATGGTTCCCATGTAGATGCCGGTGCGTCCGGTCCTCCGGTCGAGGACGAGGTCGCCCACCTGTGGCCGGTAGGCCGGGGCGTTGCGCTGTCGGGTGCTCACCTCACCGCTCCTTCGCTCTGTCGGCGACTGGCCAGCATCTCTAGAGAAGCTAATATCTCTAGAGATGTCAACGGTCGTATCTCCTTACCGGCGGCCGCGGGCGCGCCTACGATTTGTCCGAGGGAGAGGGAGCGCGATGACCGGCAGCAGTGGCGACAAACAGCCCAAGTACCAGCGGATCGCCGACTCCCTGAAGGCGGCCATCGACTCGGGCCGCTACGGCGCGGGCGACCGGCTGCCCGGCGAGAACGACCTGATGGACGAGTACGGCGTGGCCCGGATGACCGCCCGCCAGGCGCTCGGCGTGCTGCAGAGCGAGGGCATCGCGGAGGCCCGCAGGGGCGCGGGGGTGTTCGTCCGGGACTTCCGGCCGCTGCGCCGACGGGGCATCCAGCGGCTGGCGCAGGGGCAGTGGGGCTCCGGCCGGTCGATATGGTCCGCGGACATCGACAACCGCAGCCTGGTGGTCGACCAGGTGTCGGTCACCGAACAGGGCGCGCCCGAGCACGTGGCCCGGGTGCTCGGGGTGGAGCCGGGCGTCCCGATGTGCGTGCGGCACCGCCGCTTCGTCCTGGACGGCAAGCCGGTGCTGCTCTCCACCTCCTACCTGCCGGCCGTCCTGGTCGCCGGCACCGCGATCACCCGCGAGGACACCGGCCCGGGCGGCACCTACGCCCGGCTGGCCGAGATCGGCGCCAAGCCCGTCCACTTCCGCGAGGAGGTCCGCTCCCGGATGCCCGCCGCGGAGGAGGCGACCCGCCTCGAACTCTCCGCCGGCACCCCGGTGATCCTGATCTGCCGCACCGCCTTCGCCGACGAGGGCCAGGTCGTCGAACTCAACGAGATGATCCTCGACGCCGCCTCCTACGTCCTGGAGTACGACTTCGACGCCTAGGATCGACTGGGGCCTTTGACTACTGGTAGTGGTAGCGGGCCTTGAGGATCATCACTTCTTTCTCGTCGGCGCGATAGACCAGGCGGTGTTCGTCGTCGATTCGGCGTGACCAGTAACCGGCCAGGTCGCCCTTCAGTGGTTCGGGCTTCCCGATCCCGCCGAACGGGTCGCGCTGGATCTCGCCGATCAGGCGGGTGATCCGTTGAGCCATCTTCCGGTTGGACCCGAGCCAGAAGAGGAAGTCCTCCCAGCCATCAGGGTCGAAGCGAACGCTCCTCACACCTCACCGGCCAGGGCTTCCAGATCCTCCATGCTCCTGGTGATGCCGGGGTGGCCGGCCTTGTCGCGGGCAACGGCCGCCATGAGTCGCTGGGCGTTGGCGGGGGAGCGCAGGAGGTAGATCGTTTCCTGCCAGGAGTCGTAGTCCTCGGCGGACATGAGGACCACGTCACCGCTCTTGGAGGTGATCCTTATGGGGGCATGGTCGTCGTTGACCTTCTTGATCAACGGGAAGAGCTGCGTGCGGGCCTCGCTGGCGCTGATCGCCATTGGCCTACCTCCATGCTTGTACCCATCATCGGTACTTGGATGGTACGAGGTTCCGGTACCGGATGCCATGAGAAAACCGCCCCGGGCGCGAGGGGCGGCCGGGGCGGCGGGAGGGCAGGGGGCGGTCACTCCTTGGAGCGGACCCGCAGGTTGGTGATCAGCGGGCCCTCGGTGGTCTCGCGGAAGAAGTCGTTGCCCTTGTCGTCGACGACGATGAAGGCCGGGAAGTCCTCGACCTCGATGCGCCAGACGGCCTCCATGCCGAGCTCGGCGTACTCCAGCACCTCGACCTTCTTGATGCAGTCCTGGGCGAGGCGGGCGGCCGGGCCGCCGATGGAGCCGAGGTAGAAGCCGCCGTGGGCGGCGCAGGCGTCGGTGACCTGCTTGCTGCGGTTGCCCTTGGCGAGCATGACCATGGAGCCGCCGGCGGCCTGGAACTGGTCGACGTAGGAGTCCATCCGGCCGGCCGTGGTGGGGCCGAAGGAGCCGGAGGCGTAGCCCTCGGGGGTCTTGGCCGGGCCGGCGTAGTAGACCGGGTGGTCCTGGAGGTACTTGGGCATGCCCTCGCCGGCGTCCAGGCGCTCCTTGATCTTGGCGTGGGCGATGTCGCGGGCGACGACCAGCGTGCCGGTGAGCGAGAGCCGGGTCTTGACCGGGTACTTGGACAGCTCGGCGCGGATCGCGGACATCGGCTGGTCGAGGTCGATGCGCACCACGTCGTCGTCGAGGTGCTCGTCGGTGGTGTCCGGCAGGTACTTCGCCGGGTCGGTCTCCAGCTGCTCCAGGAACACGCCCTCGGCGGTGATCTTGCCGAGCGCCTGGCGGTCGGCGGAGCAGGAGACGGCCATCGCGACGGGCAGCGAGGCGCCGTGGCGGGGCAGTCGGACCACCCGGACGTCGTGGCAGAAGTACTTGCCGCCGAACTGGGCGCCGATGCCGATCTTCTGGGTCAGCTCGGTGACCTTGGCCTCCAGCTCCAGGTCGCGGAAGCCGTGGCCGGTCTTGGCGTCGCCGGAGGTCGGCAGGTTGTCCAGGTAGTGCGCGGAGGCGTACTTGGCGGTCTTGAGCGCGAACTCGGCGCTGGTGCCGCCGATCACGATGGCCAGGTGGTACGGCGGGCAGGCGGCGGTGCCGAGGGAGCGGATCTTCTGCTCCAGGAACGAGAGCATGCTGGCCTCGTTCAGGATGGCCTTGGTCTCCTGGTACAGGTACGACTTGTTGGCGGAGCCGCCGCCCTTGGCCATGAACAGGAACTTGTACGCGTCGCCGTCGGTGGCGTACAGCTCGATCTGGGCCGGCAGGTTGTTGCCGGTGTTCTTCTCGTCCCACATGGTCACCGGGGCCATCTGGGAGTAGCGCAGGTTGAGCTTGGTGTACGCGTCGAACACGCCGCGCGCGATCGCGGACTCGTCGGCACCGGGGGTCAGCACGTTCTGGCCGCGCTTGCCCATGACGATGGCGGTGCCGGTGTCCTGGCACATCGGGAGGATGCCGCCGGCCGAGATGTTGACGTTCTTCAGCAGGTCGAGCGCGACGAAGCGGTCGTTCGGGCTGGCCTCGGGGTCGTCCAGGATGCGGCGCAGCTGGGCGAGGTGCGCGGGGCGCAGGTAGTGCGAGATGTCGTGCATCGCCTCGGCGGTGAGCAGGCGCAGCGCCTCGGGCTCGACCTGGAGGAAGGTGCGGCCGCCGGCCTCGAAGGTGGAGACACCCTCGGAGGTGAGCTTGCGGTACGGGGTCGGGTCAGCGCCCAGGGGGAGCAGGTCGCTGTACTCGAAGTCTGGCGTGGGAGCCATCGGGGCGGTCCTTAGGGGTCCAGTGGTCCGGCTGCGTCGGCGAAGCACCATCCAGGGTAGGACCCGGCCGCGGGACGCATGCGGACAGGTCAGCCTTGCGTGACCGGGCTCACTCGGGCAGCAGTGCGAGCCACTAGGCTTGGCCCGTGAACAACACGTCGGACGACACGCCGGACAACTCGCCGTCGCAGGACGATCCGGGACAGCCGCCGGTGCCGGCGCCCGTCCCCCTGACCAAGCCCGAACCCAAGCCCGAACCCAAGCCCGAACCCAAGCCCGAACCCAAGCCCGAACTCGCGCCCCGGCCCGCGCCCGCGCCCGTGGCCGAGCCGCGGCCGTCGCACGCCCCGGTGGCGGAGGCCGAGATGCGGGTCTCGGACGCCGACCGCGAGCGGGTCGCGGAGCTGCTGCGGGACGCCTACGCCGAGGGCCGGCTGGATGCGGAGGAGCACGCCGAGCGGATCGGCGCCGCGTACGCCGCCAAGACCTTCGGCGAGCTGGTCCCGCTGACCAGGGACCTGCCCGCGCACCGCTCGGTGTCCTTCGACAAGCCGCCGCTGGACGCCCGGGCGCCCGCCCCCGCCCCCGCGCCGGCCCGGCCGCTGCCGCCGGCGCGGCAGGAGGCGCCGTCCGTGGTGGCGATCTTCGGCGGTGCGGCCCGCAAGGGCCGCTGGCGGGTGGGTTCGCACCTGACGGCGTTCACCGCGTTCGGCGGGGTGGAGATCGACCTCACCGACGCCGTGTTCGAGTCCCCCGAGGTGGAGATCACCGTGACGGCGATCTTCGGCGGGGTCGAGATCCGGGTGCCGGAGAACGTGAGCCTGCTCGGTTCCGGGGTCGGCATCTTCGGCGGTTTCGACGTCCGGGAGCAGACCGCGGCGGATCCGTACGCTCCGGTCGTGCGGGTCAAGGGCGTTGCCCTGTTCGGTGGTTGCAACGCGAAGCCGCGCCGGGGCAAGAAGCTCAAGGAGTGGGTGCGCAAGCAACTCGGGACGGAATAGCCCGAATTGACCTGTTGAGCGCCCGGCCGGGGATCAACTCCTGGTCGGGCGTTCGGCGTTGTGCCCGGTGCACTCCGTAGTCGATTGCGTGCAGTGTGCATGAATCGCGGCCGAGCGGGGTAGTTCCTTCCGCACATCGCTTCTTGTACGGCTGTGCACCGGAGGCGGCCCAGCGGCCGTCCCGGGCGTTGGACAGCGGGGGCTCGCAGCCGGGCAGGGGAGCGAGGTTCCCCGTGTCCGAGAGCCTCGTCAGGAGTACGGCCGTGCTGCATCCGATCGAGTCCCGCACCACCTCGCCAGTCGCCGCCGCCCAGTTGCTGGAGCGCCGTCCGGCCGTCCGCCCGCAGCCGCAGCCCCCGGGCGGCACGGCGAGTCCGGCCGCGGGTGAGGACAATCCGTGGCACACCGGTGCGGCCTGTCGGCGGGACGAGGTGGGGCTGTTCTTCGCGCCCTCGAAGGAGCCGACGGCGGCCCGGTTGTCGCGCGAGGAGCAGGCCAAGCAGGTGTGCGCGCGCTGCCCGGTGCTGCTGGAGTGCCGTGAGCACGCGCTGGCCCAGCCGGAGCCGTACGGGGTCTGGGGCGGACTGACGGCCGCCGAGCGGCGGGTGGTGCTGGCCCGGCGCCGGCGCCGGGACGCGGAGCTGCGCGAGGCGACCAGGGTGGCCACGGCCGGGCGTCGGATAGCGGGTTGACGGCGGGCCGAAGACCCGCGGGCGGGAGCGCGGGTACGAGCGTGACCGACATGCCGCGCGGCCCCGGCGGAGGGGGATTCCGCCGGGGCCGCGCGTCTGGGCGTCCGTGTTCGGGTCCGGGTCAGTTGGCCCGGTCGAAGTCGATCGCGCTGTAGGCCCGCAGCTTCGACAGCTTGTGGACCGAGTTGATCTCGCGGATGGTGCCGCTCCTGGAGCGCATCACCAGCGAGCTGGTGGTGGCGGTCTCCGAGCGGTAGTGCACGCCGCGCAGCAGCTCGCCGTCGGTGATGCCGGTGGCGACGAAGAACACGTTCTCGCCGCTGACCAGGTCGTTGGTGGTGAGCACCCGGTCCAGGTCGTGCCCGGCGTCGAGGGCCTTCTGCCGCTCGGCCTCGTCCTTGGGCCACAGCCGGCCCTGGATGACGCCGCCCATGCACTTCATCGCGCAGGCCGCGATGATGCCCTCGGGGGTGCCGCCGACGCCCAGCAGCAGGTCCACGCCGGTGCCCTCGCGGGCGGTCATGATGGCGCCGGCCACGTCGCCGTCGGTGATGAACTTGATCCGGGCGCCCGCCTCGCGGATCTCCCGGACCAGGCCGTCGTGGCGCGGGCGGTCGAGCACCATCACGGTGACGTCCTCGACGGCGCTGCCCTTGGCCTTGGCGACCCGGCGGATGTTGACGGCCGCCGGGGCGGTGATGTCGACGTAGTCGGCGGCCTCGGGGCCGCAGACCAGCTTGTCCATGTAGAACACGGCGCTGGGGTCGAACATGGTGCCGCGGTCGGCGACGGCCAGCACGGCGACGGCGTTGGCCATGCCCTTGGCGGTCAGCGTGGTGCCGTCCACCGGGTCGACCGCGACGTCGCACTCGGCGCCGGTGCCGTCGCCGACCCGCTCGCCGTTGTAGAGCATCGGGGCTTCGTCCTTCTCGCCTTCGCCGATGACGACGACGCCGTTCATCGAGACGGTCGAGACGAGGGTGCGCATGGCCTTGACGGCGGCGCCGTCGGCTCCGTTCTTGTCGCCACGGCCGACCCACCGGCCGGCGGCCATCGCGGCCGCCTCGGTGACCCGGACGAGCTCGAGCGCGAGGTTCCGGTCCGGAGCCTCGGGCGCGACCTCCAGGGCACTGGGAAGGTGGTGCGGGTACTGCGTGGTCATCGTCGTTACCTCTCTGTACGCGACGGCCAGTAAGCGCCCGACTACTGCCTGGTCGAACGCCGTGGTGAGGGTGATGCGATCGTATCTGCCCATGAGATGACTGTCTGTGGCGCGGGTCGCCATCCCGGTGCGATAACCGCCGGTTCGTCCTGCTTCACCCGTACGTGCCCACCCCGGGTGGCCTGGCCGGAATGTGGATGAGTCACCATGAGGGGGTGGCTGCAGAGAGCAAGGGCATGAGGGGTCGGCAGACCGTACGGGACATGGTCCTGTCGATGCTGGCGGTCGGATTCGTCGTCTGGATCGGTTACCTGTTCCTCCCGCACGACGCGAACAGCGATCCGGTGCACGTGGTCGCGTACAAGGTGGAGGCGGCCTCGGCGAAGCGCGCCGCGCCGTATCCGCTGCTGGCCCCGGAGGGGCTGTCCGACAAGTGGCGGGCCACCTCGGTCAGCTACACGCCGGCGGACATCAACAACGGCAAGGGCAACGCCTGGCACCTGGGCTTCGTGACGCCCTCCGGCCAGTACGCGGCGGTCGAGCAGGCCGACGTCCCGCGCGAGAAGCTGCTCGCCGACAAGGTCGCGGGCGCCCAGCCGGACGGCACCTCGGACACCGCCGGGCGCACCTGGGACCGGGTGCAGGGCGAGAAGGCCCGCGCGCTGACCGTCCAGACCGGTTCGGCGACCACCATGATCACCGGCACCGCCTCCTACCAGGAGATGGCCGAGCTGGCCCAGGCGCTCAAGTAGCGCCGGGCCCCCGGAGGGGCGCGCGGACATGCGGAAGGGCCCGCACCGGACGAACCGGTGCGGGCCCTTCGCCGTCGCGGGGTGCGATCAGACCGTGGTGACGACCTGGTCGTACTCCAGGCGCGGGGAGCGCGGGTACCAGGCGTCCTCGCCCGGCTTGCCGATGTTGACCACGGCCAGCACCGAGTGCTCGCCGTCGCCGAAGAACTCCTTGTTGATGCCCTCGGCGTCGTAGCCGGTCATCGGGCCGGCGGCCAGGCCGGCGGCGCGGACGCCGATGATGAAGTAGGCGGCCTGCAGGGCGCCGTTCAGCTTGGCGGACTGCTCACGGACGGCGCGCTCCGAGAAGAACACGTCCTTGGCCTGCGGGAAGGCCGGGAACTGGGTCGGCAGCTCCTCGTGGAACTCGTTGTCCGCGGCCAGGACGGCGACCAGCGGGGCGGCGGCGGTCTTGGCCTTGTTGCCGTCCGCCAGGTGCTGGACGAGGCGCTCGCGGCCCTCGGCGGAGCGGACCAGGACGACGCGCAGCGGCTGCTGGTTGAAGGCGGTCGGGCCGTACTTGACCAGGTCGTAGATGGCCTGGACCTGCTCCTCGGTGACCGGCTCGTCGGTGAAGGTGTTCGCGGTGCGGGCCTCGCGGAACAGCAGGTCCTGAGCGGCGGCGTCGAGTACCAGGGCGTCGGTGGTCATGCTTCTGCACCTCATGCGGGAGGGGGTTCGTCGGTTTGACCGGCGCGGCCGATCACTCGATCCAACATAGGTGAAGATTCAACGATTCCCCAAGCGATTGTGAGCTGCCCCACGCCGGCCCGCGGTCGCCGTGCTCCCCGCCCGCCCCGAGGGTCACTCCCCGCCCGGGCCCGCGCCCTCCTCGGCGGCCAGCGCGGCGTCCAGTCGGGCCCGGGCGCCGTCCAGCCAGCGCTGGCAGACCTTCGCCAGCTGCTCGCCACGCTCCCACAGCGCGAGCGACTCCTCAAGGGAGGTGCCGCCGTTCTCCAGCTGCCGGACCACGTCCAGCAGCGCGTCCCGGGCGTGCTCGTAGCCCAGCGCGTCGTCCGGGGTCGGCGCCGCCGCGTCCTGCTGCTCCTGCTGCTCTGCCATGCGTGCCAGGGTAGGCGCTGGCGCCGACAGGGGCGGGCTCCACGGGCCGAAAACGGAGTGCGGCCGACCGGCCCCGGCGCTAGCCTCCGCCGCATGATCAAGGTCCGACCCGCAGTTCCCGACGACGCGCCCGAACTCGTCCGGCTGCGCGAGCTGATGTTCGAGGCGATGTCCGGCACGGTCGCGCAGACCGATCTCGGGCCCTGGCGGGCCACCACCGAGAGGATCCTGCGCGAGCGTCTGGCGCTGCCGGCCGAGGAGCTGGCCATGCCCGTCTTCGTGGTCGACGACCCGGACCGGCCCGGCCGGCTCGCGGCCTGCGCCGTGGGCACCCTGGAGCCCCGGCTGCCCACGCCCAACAGCCCGGACGGCCTGTTCGGCTTCGTCTTCAACATCTGCACGGACCCCGACCACCGGCGGCGCGGCTACGCCCGGGCCTGCACCGAAGTGCTGCTGGACTGGTTCGACGGCCGCGGGGTCGGCCGGATCGACCTGCACGCCAGCAGTGGCGGCGAGTCGCTCTACCGCAGCCTGGGCTTCGGTGAGTACTCGACGGCGCTGTCCCGGCAGCGCTCCTACTGAGACTCGGCTGCCGGGGGGCGTCGGCTAGGGGTCCGCTACTGAGGGTCCGCCGCCCCGGGCCCCGGGGCCACGGTGACGTCGAAGCCGCCGCCCGCCACCCGGGCGTGCAGCCCCTCCCCGGCCGCGAGCCCCGCCGGGTCCGTCACCACCGTGCCGTCGGCCCGCTGCAGCACCGCGTAGCCGCGCTCCAGGGTGGCCGCCGGGGAGAGCGCGACCACCCGGGCCAGGGTGTGCCCGAGGTCGCTCTGGGCGTGGTCCAGCCGGTGCCGCAGGGTGCGCCGGGTCCGCTCCAGCAGGCCCTCCACCTCCTGGCCGCGCCCGTCCAGCATCCGGTGCGGGGCGGCCAGCGCCGGGCGGCTGCGCAGCCCGTCCAGCCCGTGCTGCTCGCGCTCGACCCGGGCCTGTACGTGTCGGCGGGCCCGGTCGCGCAGCTGGCGGACCTTGGCCAGCTCCTCGCCGACGTCCGGAACCACCCGTTTGGCGGCATCCGTCGGGGTGGAGGCGCGCAGGTCGGCGACGAAGTCCAGCAGCGGCTGGTCCGGCTCGTGCCCGATCGCGCTGACCACCGGCGTCCGGGCGGCCGCGACCAGCCGCACCAGCCCCTCGTCCGAGAACGGCAGCAGGTCCTCCACGCTGCCGCCGCCCCGGGCCACGATGATCACGTCCACCTCGGGGTGCTCGTCCAGCTCCCGCACCGCCGCGCTCACCCGCTCCACCGCGCTGACCCCCTGCACCGGGACGTTGCGCACCTCGAAGCGGACGGCCGGCCAGCGCCGCCGGGCGTTCTCCAGCACGTCCCGCTCGGCCGCCGAGCCGCGCCCGGTGACCAGCCCGACGCACTGCGGCAGGAACGGCAGCCGCCGCTTGCGGTCGGCCGCGAACAGGCCCTCCCCGGCGAGCCGCCGCTTCAGCTGCTCCAGCCGGGCCAGCAGCTCGCCCAGGCCCACCGGCCGGATCTCCGAGGCCCGCAGCGACAGCTGCCCGCGGGCCGCGTACCACTCCGGCTTGGCGTGCACGACGACCCGCGAGCCCTCCTGCACCACGTCCGCGACCTGCTCGAACACCGAGCGGAAGCAGGTCACCGTGAGCGAGACGTCGGCCTGCGGGTCGCGCAGGGTCAGGAACACCACGCCCGCGCCGGGGCGGCGGCTGAGCTGGGTGATCTGCCCCTCGACCCACACCGCGCCGAGCCGGTCGATCCAGCCGCCGATCAGCGCGGAGACCTTGCCGACCGGGAGCGGGGCTTCGGGGGAGCTGGTGTTGGCCATGCGTACGAGGCTAGCGGCGCCCGCCGACACCGTCCGCCGTACTGCCCTGCACGCCGAGCACCACCAGGCCGACCGCCAGCCAGACCAGCCCGACCAGCTGCGCCGTGGTCGAGGCCTCGTAGACCACGGCGCCGATCACCGCGATCCCCAGCAGCGGGACGACCAGGTGCCGCAGCCGGTCCGGCGAGCCGTGCCGGACGGTGTACCAGCCGACCACCGAGGCGTGCAGCAGCGCGAAGGCGGTCAGCGCGCCCACGTTCACCACCGAGGTCAGCTGGTCCAGCCCGTCGTCCCGCTCGGCCGCCCAGACCGCCGCCGCCATGGTGACCACCGCGGCCGCCAGCAGCGCCCGGCGCGGCACCGCGCTGCCCCGGTCGACCGAGCCGAGCAGGCGCGGCAGCCGCCCGTCCCGGGCCATCGCGAAGACCAGCCGCCCGGCCGCCGCCTGGCCGGCGAGCGCGGCGAAGGCCGCGCCGATCGCCTTGCTGCTCGCCACCAGCACGTGCAGCCAGTGGCCGATGCCGCCCTCCACGGTGTCGTAGAAGGCGGAGCCCTGGGCGGCCGGGTGGGCGGCCAGCTGCTGCGGGGTGGTGGGTTCCAGCACCGCGGCCAGGTAGGTCTGGGCGACGAACAGCACTCCGGCCAGCGCCAGGCACCACAGCACCGCCCGGGCCACCGCGGCCGAGGCGCCGACCGCCTCCTCGACGAAGGTCGCGATCGCGTCGAAGCCCAGGTAGGAGAGCACCGCGACGGACACCGCCGAGACCACCGCGGTGAGCGAGAAGTCCCCGACGGCGGTGAACGGGGTGTCCCAGCCGCGCCGCGCGCCGTCCCGCACCAGCACCACCACGGCCGCGACCACGAACACCGCCAGCACCGCGATCTCCAGCGCGAGCACCGCGAAGCCGACCGCGGCCGCCGTCCGCACCCCGACCAGGTTGAGCGCGGTGGTCACCAGCACGGCGACCGCCGTCCACAGCCAGCGCGGGACCCCCGGCACCAGCGAGTGCAGCGCGATCCCGGAGAACAGGTAGGCCACCGCGGGGATCAGCAGGTAGTCCAGCATCGCCATCCACCCGGCGATGAACCCCGGCCCCTCGCCCAGCCCGGCCCGCGCGTAGGCGTAGACCGAACCGGTCTGCGGCACCGCGCGCACCATCTGGGCGTACGAGAAGGCGGTGAAGCCCATCGCGACCGTCGCCGCCAGGTAGACGGTGGCCACCGCGCCGTGGCTCCTGGCGTCCAGCACGCCGAACACGCCGACCGGGGCCATCGGGGCGATGAACAGCAGCCCGTAGACCATCAGATCGCGGACGCCCAGGGTGCGGCGCAGGCCGCCCGGCGTCGGCTGCTCACTCACAGCGCTCATGGAGACCACAGTTGGGCAATCCCCGACCGTTTGCGACCGGAAAGGGCCCGGAGGCGGCGCGGCCCCGCGCCCGGCGCGGTGGGGCTCCCGGCCGCCCGTACGATGGAGCCATGTCCAACACCGCGCCGCGCCGTGTCCTGCTCGCCGCCCCCCGGGGCTACTGCGCGGGTGTCGACCGCGCCGTGATCGCCGTGGAGAAGGCCCTGGAGCAGTACGGGGCGCCCATCTACGTCCGCAAGCAGATCGTCCACAACAAGTACGTGGTGCAGACCCTGGAGAAGAAGGGCGCGATCTTCGTCGACGAGACGGAGGAGGTGCCCGAGGGCTCGATCGTGGTGTTCTCCGCGCACGGCGTCGCCCCGGCCGTCCACGACGAGGCGCGGGCCGGCAAGCTCGCCACCATCGACGCCACCTGCCCGCTGGTCACCAAGGTGCACAAGGAGGCCGTGCGCTTCGCCGACGAGGGCTACGACATCCTGCTGGTGGGCCACGAGGGCCACGAGGAGGTCATCGGAACCATGGGCGAGGCCCCGGACCGGATCCACCTGGTGGACGGCGCCGAGGACGTCGCCAACGTCGAGGTGCGGGACGAGTCCCGGATCGTCTGGCTGTCCCAGACCACGCTGTCGGTGGACGAGACCATGGCCACCGTCGGCGAGCTGAAGAAGCGCTTCCCGGCGCTGGTCAGCCCGCCCAGCGACGACATCTGCTACGCGACCCAGAACCGCCAGGTCGCGGTCAAGCAGCTGGCCCCGGAGACCGACCTGCTGATCGTGGTCGGCTCCAAGAACTCCTCCAACTCGGTCCGGCTGGTCGAGGTCGGCCTGGAGTACGGCGCCAAGGCCGCCCACCTGGTCGACTTCGCCGAGGAGATCCAGGAGTCCTGGCTGGAGGGCGTCACCACGGTCGGCCTGACCAGCGGCGCCTCGGTGCCGGAGATCCTGGTCGACGGCGTGCTGGAGTTCCTGGCCGCGCGCGGTTACGACACGGTGGAGACGGTCAAGACCGCCGAGGAGCACCTGATCTTCTCGCTGCCCAAGGAGCTGCGCCGCGACCTGCGCGCCGAGGCCGCCGGCAAGCTCTAGGCCTTCCGTGACGGACCCGGTGCCCGCAGCGGGCACCGGGTCCGTTGCTGTGCGGGCCCGCCCCCGCTCTCGTAGCTTTGTGCCCAGGCTGCGTTTCATGCACAGGCTGTGGACGAGCCGGTCCGCGGCCGGACGGCGGAGGGTGGAGCGATGACGGCGGTATTCGGCGTGGACATCGGCGGTTCGGGCATCAAGGGCGCCCCGGTCGACCTCGCCCGGGGCGCACTCGCCCAGGAGCGCCACAAGGTGCTCACTCCGCAGCCGTCCGAGCCGGCGGCCGTGGTCGCGGCTGTGTGCGAGGTGGTGCGCCACTTCGACCACCAGGGGCCGGTCGGGCTGACCTTCCCCGGGGTGGTGGTCGGCGGCCGCACCCGGACCGCGGCCAATGTGGACAAGGGCTGGATCGGGCTGGACGCCGAGGGCCTGTTCCGCGACGCGCTGGGCATGCCCGCGACCGTCCTCAACGACGCCGACGCGGCCGGTCTCGCCGAGACCGCGCACGGCGCCGGCCGGGGCGAGTCGGGCGTGGTCCTGGTGCTCACCTTCGGCACCGGCATCGGCAGCGCGCTCTTCGTGGACGGCGCGCTGGTGCCCAACACCGAGCTGGGCCACCTGGAGCTGCGCGGCAAGGACGCCGAGCGCCGGGCCTCCTCGGCCGCCAAGGAGCGGCACGGGCTGGACTGGGAGCAGTGGGCCGGGCGGGTCGACGAGTACCTGGACCTGGTCGAGATGCTGTTCTCCCCGCAACTGATCGTGATCGGCGGCGGGGTGAGCCGCAAGCACGAGAAGTTCCTGCCGCTGCTGAAGGACCGCCGGGCGCGGGTGGTGCCGGCGGAACTGCGCAACGACGCGGGCATCGTCGGGGCCGCCATGGCGGCGGCCCGGGCGGCGGGCTAGGGACACGCCCTCAGGGCCCGCGCGCCGGGGCCGTCAGCGGGAGCGCTGGATCCGGCGCTGGGCGATGAAGCGGGCGAGCACGATCAGCGCGGCCAGCCCGGTGCCGGAGAACAGCCAGCCGGCCCGCAGCGCCAGCCCGGTCGCCAGCGCCACCACCTGGGCGGTCACGCCCGAGGAGCTGACCGGGGCGAGCGCCAGCAGCGCCACGGCGAAGGCGATCGGCCCGCTGATCGGGGCGGCCAGCAGATCGACGTAGCGGACCCGGACGGCCAGCTGGAAGCAGACCACCAGGTAGCCGAGGCCGAACAGCCAGCCGAGGTCGTCGAAGAGCAGCCGGTCCAGGCCGGCCACGGCGAGCGTGGCCAGCACCGCGAGCACGCCGGTGCCGATCGCGGTCAGCCGGGTCGGCCGGCCGGTCCGGCGCCGGCCGTACACCCGCAGCCGGCGCTTCGGGGACGGGCGTGCGGCGGGCCGGTCGGCCACCGGGCGTAGCCGGGACGGGGGAGCCGCGGGGGCTCCGGCACTCTCGGGCGCCCGGCCGGGACCGGGGACGGCGGCCGGAGCCGCGCCGGTCGGCGGACGGCGTCTGGGCCCTGGCGGCTGGGTACGGATGCTCTGCTCCACCCGCCCAACGTACGGTCCGATCATCGCCACACTGTGTAATGGACCGTTCAGGCCTTGTCCCGTGTCCCCGGATGGCGTACTCCTGTGATCGTCACTCAAGGGCTGACCTGCTCGGCCGAGCCGACGCACCATGATCATCTGATGACCGCACGGGGGACCGCATGACCGCCGACTTCACCTTCGAACGCCTCGACCACGTCCAGCTCGACATCCCGGCCGGCGCCGAGGACGAGTGCCGCGCCTTCTGGTCCGGCGTGCTCGGCATGACCGAGCTCCCGAAGCCGCCGGTGCTGGCGGCGCGCGGCGGGTGCTGGTTCCGCGGCGGCGGGGTCGAGGTGCACCTCGGCGTCACCCCGGACTTCCGCCCGGCCCGCAAGGGGCACCCCGGCATCCTGGTGACCTCGCTGGACGCCCTGGCCGAGCGCCTCACCGCACACGGCCACGAGGTCACCTGGGACGACCACCACCCCGGCCACCGCCGCTTCTACTCCGCCGACAAGCTGGGCAACCGGCTGGAGTTCCTGGAGCCGCTCCCGGCCCCGACCGAGGAGTGAGCCGACGCGGGCGCTGCCCGTAGACTTGGGGGTCGGCCCGTACGGTGCCGACCCAACTCCTCCAAGCCCACGGGACTGCGCTTCATGTCGCTCACGATCGGAATCGTCGGCCTGCCGAACGTCGGCAAGTCGACCCTGTTCAACGCCCTGACCAAGAACGACGTGCTGGCGGCCAACTACCCGTTCGCCACCATCGAGCCGAACGTCGGCGTCGTCGGCGTCCCGGACGCGCGGCTGGCCAAGCTCGCCGAGATCTTCGGCTCCCAGCGCATCCTCCCGGCCACCGTCGACTTCGTCGACATCGCCGGCATCGTGCGCGGCGCCAGCGAGGGTGAGGGTCTGGGCAACAAGTTCCTCGCCAACATCCGCGAGTCGGACGCGATCTGCCAGGTCGTGCGCGCCTTCACCGACCCGGACGTGGTGCACGTGGACGGCAAGGTGTCGCCCAAGGACGACATCGAGACCATCCACACCGAGCTGATCCTGGCCGACCTCCAGACCATCGAGAAGGTCCTGCCGCGACTCCAGAAGGAGGCGCGCCTCAAGAAGGAGACCGCCTCCGTGCTGGCCGCCGCCGAGGCCGCCCAGGCGATCCTGGAGACCGGCAAGACCCTCTTCGAGGCCGGCTTCGACACCGCCCCGATCCGCGAGCTGCACCTGCTGACCGCCAAGCCCTTCCTCTACGTCTTCAACGTGGACGAGGACGAGCTGGCCGACGAGGACTTCAAGGACGTGCAGCGCGCGCTGGTCGCCCCGGCCGAGGCGATCTTCCTCAACGCCAAGATCGAGTCCGAGCTGATCGAGCTCGACGACGCCGAGGCCCTCGAACTCCTCCAGTCCATGGGCCAGGAGGAGCCCGGCCTCGCCACCCTCGCCCGGGTCGGCTTCGACACCCTCGGCCTGCAGACCTACCTCACGGCCGGCCCGAAGGAGACCCGCGCCTGGACCATCAAGAAGGGCGCCACCGCCCCCGAGGCCGCCGGAGTCATCCACACCGACTTCCAGAAGGGCTTCATCAAGGCCGAGGTGATCTCCTTCGACGACCTGGTCGAGACCGGCTCCATCGCCGAGGCCCGCTCCAAGGGCAAGGCCCGCATTGAGGGCAAGGAGTACATCATGCAGGACGGCGACGTGGTGGAGTTCCGCTTCAACGTCTGACCGGGTAGCACAACTCCCGTACGAGGGGCCGGACTTCCATCGGAAGTCCGGCCCCTCCGGCGTTGTCCGGCCCGGCTCGGCGACGTCCAGGAGTGGTACGCTTTCCCGTACCACTTTGCGGAAGGGGTTGCCCGTCATGTCCATCACCGCAAGCGAGGCGCGCCGAGATCTCTTTCCGTTGATCAAGAAGGTCAACGAGGATCGCGAGGCCATCGAGATCGTCTCCAAGCACGGGAATGCCGTGCTCGTCTCCGCCGAGGACTACGCGGCCCTGCGCGAGGGCTCGTACCTGCTGCGCTCGCCCGCCAACGCCCGGCGGCTGCTCAAGGCGTACGAGAACGCCCTGGGGCGGATCAACCTCGCCGAGCGTGAGCTGATCGACCCCGACGTGGCGGACTCGGGGCCGGCTGCCAGGTGAGGCTCGTCTTCGAGGAGCAGGGCTGGGAGGACTACACCTCCTGGCTCAAGAACGACCGGAAGATCCTCGCCCGGCTGAACAGGCTCATCGAGGAGGCCCTGCGGGACCCGTTCTCGGGCATCGGCAAGCCGGAGCCGTTGAAGTTCCACCTGCCGGGCGCCTGGTCGCGGCGGATCGACGACGAGCACCGCTTGGTCTACCTGGTCACGCAGGACGAGATCATCGTCCTCGCCGCCAGGTACCACTACTGATCACGGTTCGCCGGAGGGGCCGGACTTCCATCGGAAGTCCGGCCCCTCCGCGTTGTCGGTCAGGCGGCGACGGTGATGGTGAGGGTGCCGTCCGGGGCGGGGGTGACGGTGACGGCGGTGAGGGTGGGGGCGAGGGCGTCCGGGTGGTGGGCGGCGGCGCGGGGGCCGATGCCGATGACGCGCATGCCGGCGGCCCGGGCGGCGGCGATGCCGGCGCCGGAGTCCTCGAAGGCGAGGCAGTCGGCGGGGGCGAAGCCGAGGGCGGCGGCGCCCTTGAGGAAGCCCTCGGGGTCGGGCTTGCTGGCACCGACGGACTCGGCGGTGACCAGGACGGGCGGCATCGGCAGGCCGGCGGCGTCCATCCGGACCCGGGCGAGCGGGAGGTCGGCGGAGGTGACCAGGGCGTGCGGCAGGCCGGTCAGCGAGGCGAGGAAGGCGTCGGCGCCGGGGACCTGGACGACGCCCTCGGTGTCGGCGCGCTCCTCGGCGAGCATCTGCTCGTTCTCGGCGAGGTTGGCCTCGACCGGGCGGTCCGGCAGCAGTACGGCCATGGTCGCGTGGCCCTGGCGGCCGTGGACGACGGTGAGCGCCGCGACGGGGTCGAGGCCGTGCCGCTCGGCCCAGCGGGTCCAGCAGCGCTCGACCACGGCGTCGGAGTTGACCAGGGTGCCGTCCATGTCGAGGAGGAGGGCGCGGGTGGTGAACCGGACGGGGGCGGCGGTCATGGGGCGGCTCCTGGAGGCGGGGAGAGAAGGCGAGCTCTTTGTTTCCGAATGATACAAAAGATCACGGGAGCAGATGGGCGTTGACCGCCCGGGCCTCCTCGGCCAGCTCCGGCAGCTCCACCACCTCGACCCCGGCCGCCTCCAGCAGGGCCGTGCCCTGGCAGTCGGTGACGAAGAGGTCCGGCTCCCGCCAGGCGACCACCACCCGGGGCACGCCCGCCGCGATCAGCAGCCGGGCGCACGGCACCGGCCGGGAGGCGCGCTGCCCGCAGGGCTCCAGGCTGCTGTAGACGGTCGCCCCGCGCAGCCGGGGGTCGCCCGCCGGGAGCTTGGCCAAGGCCGCCTCCTCGGCGTGGTCGTGCGCGTCCGTCTCCCGGCTGAAGCCCTCCGCGAGCACCTCGCCGTCGGCGCCGACGACCACCGCCCCGACCGAGAAGGCCGTCGCGGAGGGCGGGCAGCGGCGGGAGAGTTCGACGGCCCGGCGCAGGTGGTCGAGGTCGGTGGCGGCGGGGTGGGTCACGGCGCGGGCTCCTTCGGGGCGTACCTGAGCAGGACGACGTCGCCCACCGTACGTGCCTCCAGCAGCCGCATCCGCCGGGTCGGGCCGCCGGGGAAGGCGGCCGGGCCGACGAAGCGCGGCGCCCCGGGCTGGCCGACCAGCAGCGGGGCGACGGCCAGCTGGAGTTCGTCCGCCAGGCCCTGGGCGAGGAACTGGGTGTGCACCCCGCTGCCGCCCTCGACCATCAGCCGGCGCACCCCGCGCGCGCCCAGGTCGTCCAGCACCGCGCCGAGCTCGACCGAGTCGCCGAGCGCGACCACCTCGGCCAGCCCGTTGAGCCGGGGCCGCAGCACCGCCGCCCCGGCCGCCGTGGTGTAGGCGAGCTTCGCGCCGCCGGTGTGCCAGAACCGCAGGTCGGCGGCGAGGGCGCCGCTCGCGCTGAGCGTCACCTTCAACGGGTGCTCCGGCCTCCCGGCCGCCGCCCGGGAGGCCCGTCGTGCGGGGTCATTGACCAGCAGGCGCGGGTTGTCGGCGCGCAGGGTGTTGCCGCCGACCAGGATCGCGTCGGCCGCCGCCCGCTCCTGGTCGACCCGGTCGAAGTCGGCGGCGTTGGAGAGCAGCAGGCGGTCGGGGGAGGCGTCGTCGAGGTGGCCGTCGAGCGAGACGGCGGCGCTCAGCAGGACGAAGGGGCGCTGGCCGGGGCCGGGCATGGGCGGGACCGTTCTGTCGGGGCCGGGCATGGGCGGGACCGTTCTGTCGGGGCCGGGTCGGTCGGGGCCGGTCGGTCGGGCCGTCCGGTCCGGTCTTCCGGTCGGGGCGCCTCCACGGTACGGCGGCGAGTTGTCGCCGTAGGGCCCGGTGATCGACATGTGAGACGGTTCTGCTCGACATGCGGGATGAGGCGTAGCGTCGGGGTGTCGCGGAAACGGAACGACCGACCACGTCCCAGGGGGACCTCATGCCCGGAATGCCCGGCCCGAAGCCTGCCGCCACCTACACCCACGGCCACCAGGAGGCCGTGCTGCGCTCGCACCGGTCCCGGACCGCCGCCGACTCGGCCGGTTACCTGCTGGACCACCTGAGGCCCGGCCAGGCCCTGCTGGACGTGGGCTGCGGCCCGGGCACGATCACCGCCGACCTGGCCGAACTGGTCGGCCCGGGCGGGCGGGTGGTGGCCGTGGACGCCTCCGCCGAGGTGCTGGAGCTGGCCGCCGGGTACGTGGCCGGGCGGGGCCTGTCCAACGTGGTGTTCGAACTGGCCGACGTGCACCGACTGCCGTACCGGGACGGCGAGTTCGACGTGGTGCACGCCCATCAGGTGCTGCAGCACGTGGCCGATCCGGTGGCCGCGCTGCGCGAGATGGGCCGGGTGACGGCGCCCGGCGGGCTGGTCGCCGCCCGGGACGCCGACTACGCCTCGATGACCTGGTTCCCGGAGGCGCCCGCGCTGGACCGCTGGCTGGAGCTGTACCGGCGGACCGCCCGCGCCAACGGCGGCGAACCGGACGCCGGGCGGCGGCTGCTGTCCTGGGCCCGCGCGGCCGGCCTCACCGACGTCACCGCGAGCAGCGGCACCTGGACGTACGCGACGCCCGAGCGGCGCGAGTGGTGGGCCGGGTTGTGGGCGGACCGGGTGACCGGTACGGCCTTCGGCCGGACGGCGGTGGAACGGGGCTTCGCGGACCCCGCCGAGCTGGCGCGGATCGCGGCCGGCTGGCGGGAGTGGGGCGCCGCCGAGGACGGCTGGTTCTCGATGATCCACGGCGAGATCCTGGCCCGGGTCGGGGCGGAGCAGCCGGGGCGGTAACGGCCGGGCGGGCGTTCGGAAAGATCGGGTAAAGTCGCGCGACCGTTCACCTCGGGCCCGTCCGGCCCGGGTGGCGGTGTCGATAGCCGAAACGCCGAGTCGAGGCCCGCCCGGCGGGCCGGGGGAGTCCCACGTGTCCGAGCCTGAGTCCGCGCCGCCCGCCGCTCCGGGGCCGGACCCGCGGGTGGACTTCCGCAAGGGACCGGGGAAGGACGCGGCGAAGGAGCCGGAGGGGGAGCCGGGGGCCGACGGCCCGGAGCCGACGGTCCCGACGGCCGCCGACCCCTGGGCTCCGCCGGCCGACCGGCCGGCCCAACCGGTCCCGGCGGCCCCGGCGGCCGCCCCGCAGGCCCCGCCCCAGCCGCCGCCCCCGCCGCTGCCCGCGGGCGGCTGGGCCTCCGTGCCGCCCTCCGCCGAGTCCGGCCTCCGGCCCGGCCACCCCTACCCCCACTCCCATCCGGGCCCGCACGGAAACCCGCACCCCTACCCGCCGTACCTCCTCAACCCGTACGACCCCCGGCCCGAGCCGCGCACCAACGGCTTCGCCGTCGGCTCCCTGGCGACCGCCCTGAGCCTGCTCTCGCCGGTGGCCCTGGTGCTCGGGATCCTCGCCCTGGTCCAGATCAAGCGCCGCGGTCAGCGCGGCCACGGCATGGCGGTGGCCGGCGTGGTGCTCGGGGCGGTGGGCACCCTGCTGCTGTCGCTCGCCCTGGGCGCGGGGGACTTCAGCTCCGCCCGGGACGGGCGGGGCGACCGGTACGCCCAGAAGCCGCCCGCCGGCTCGGTCCGCTGGTCCGCGCTCAAGGCCGGGGACTGCTACCTGTCCTCCGGGGCGAGCGGGAAGCCGGACGAGAACGGCGACGAGACGGTCTACTGGGTGCGCCGGGTGGCCTGCGCGGAGCGGCACAACGGCGAGGTGGCCGGCACCGCGAAGGTCCCGGACAGCGGCGGCGCCTACCCGGGCGCGACGGTCGTGCGCGAGCGGGCCGCCACCCTGTGCCGCACGGTGCTCGACGACTACGCGCTGGACCAGTGGGCCGTCCCGGACGGCATGGACGACGTCTACCTCTACCCGAGCGCGGGCAACTGGGCGGTCGGCGAACGGTACGTCACCTGCGCCTTCGAGGACCCGGACGACCAGCACCTGGGGACGGTCCGCACCGACCGCCGCAGCCTGACCTCGGTCCAGCTGGCCTACCTGGAGGCCGTCCGGGGCTTCAACGCGGCCTACCTGGACACCCCGAAGCAGGACGTGGCGGTGGCCGAGGCCGAGTACCGGTCCTGGGCCCGCCGGATGGCCACCGCCTCCCGGGCCGAGGCCGCCGCGCTGCGCAAGCCGACGGCCGAGTGGCCGACCGACATCCAGCCGAAGGTCGACAAGCTGGCCGAGACCCAGACCCAGGCGGCCACCGCCTGGGACGCCGCGGCCTCCGGCGACGACGTGGCGGGCGACCTGCGCCGGGCCCGGGCGCTGGTCGCCAAGACGGTGCCGCTCAGCGTGGACATCCGGCGCTCGCTCGGCCTGTCCACCGGCGAGCAGGTGCCCGACCTCCGGGCCTGAGCCGGTCGCCCGGCCGGAGCGCGGCCGGGCACCGGGTTACCCGGCGTTAACCGCGCCCGTACCTGCCGGTAGCGCGCGAGCCGTAGGGTCGCCCCCGTGCCCCCGGCCCGACCCCCACGCCGGCCGGGGGCACGGCATCGGGGGGGCCCGGGCCGGGGCGGCACCGCAGGAGCGGTGACCCGCCGCGGCCCGGGCCGGTAGCCTCCCCGCATGGGCACCTTTCGGGTGATGCGGCAGGACGACAACGGCAACCGCTTCCTGGTCGCCAAGGACCTGGCCGAGGCGGAGGCGCACCGCCTGGCCGCCGAGTTCGAGGCGCGCGGCCACAAGCAGATGTACTGGGTCGAGGCCCAGGACGCCGACCCGGCCCTCTAGGTCCTCTCTTTTGGATCTTGTCGGATCAGGCCGCGGCGTTGGGGTGCGTGCATCGCAAGGCGGAGGAGGGAGCCACTGCGGAGCATTGGCGACCGACGACAACGCGGCGAGGTGCGTGCCCCGGCGTCGCGGACCCGGCAAAGATCCGAAAGAGAGGGCCTAGGGTCGGGGGCATGGACCAGGCCAGCGAGACCACTGTCGAGCCCCCGCTCCGGATCGTCGTCGGCGGGGTGCTGATCCGCGGCGGCCGGGTGCTCGCCGCCCGCCGCAACTCCCCCGCGTCGGTCGCCGGCCGCTGGGAGTTCCCCGGCGGCAAGACCGAGCCCGGTGAGACCGAGGCGCAGGCGCTGGAGCGCGAGCTGCTGGAGGAGCTGGGCGTCCGGGCGCGGGCGCTGCGGCGGCTGCCCGGCGGGTGGGCCGTGCGGCCGGGGCTGGAGCTGCGGTTCTGGGCCGCCGAGCTGCTGTCCGGTGAGCCGGGCGCGCTGGAGGACCACGACGAGCTGCGCTGGCTGGGCCCGGCGGAGCTGGACTCGGTGGACTGGATCGACCACGACCGCGAGGTCCTGCCGCACGTCGCCGAGCTGCTCGCGGCCGCGGACGACGCGCAAGCCGCCGGATAGGTCAATCGGACAAGACGACCCGGCAGCCGGGATAGCCTGGGTTCTGCTGGGTATGTCACTTTTCGGCACTATTCGTCACCATCGGTGAGCCGCCCCAGCCGGCGCCGCCGATCCCGACCAGAGCCGGAGGCCCCGTCGGTGTCGACAACCGGGAACGGCGGGGGAGCGCGGCGGGCGGGAGGCGCGGGAGGCGCCGCCGCCCGCGCCCGGCTGCGCCGCGCCGCCCCGCCGGCCGCCCCGCAGCCGGCGTCCGGCCGCCGTCGCGGCGGCCCCGACGTCCCGGCCGCCGCCCGGCCCGTCCAGCCGGCACCGACTCTGGACGTCCCCGAGCCCGGCCTCCAGCCCGGGCTGCGCAGCCGCCCCGGCCGGCCGTTCCCGGGCGGCCCGGCCGATGCCCGGCAGGGCCTGGCCGCCCCGCCCGGGGGCAGCCTGCTGGACATGCTCAAGGTCGCCATCGCGATCCTGGACACCGCGGGCCGGGTGGTGCTGTGGAGCCCGGCCGCCGAGGAGCTGCTCGGCTGGCCGAGCGAGCTGCTGGTCGGCCGCCGGATCGACGAGCTGATCCCGGACCAGGAGCAGGTCGCCCGGATCCGGGCCGCCGTCCAGGACACCCTGCGGCACGGCCGCTGGACGGGCAACGCCGAGCTGCGCGACCGGGACGGCGTGCCGGTCGCCGTGGACGCCCGGATCTCCCTGCTGGTGGACGGTGACGGCACCCCGTTCCTCCAGGTCAGCCTGGCCGAGGCGGCCGCCGTACGGGCCGTCGAGCGGGACCTCGCGGTGCGGGACGCGCTGTTCGAGCAGTCCCCGCTGGGCATCGCCATCCTGGACACCGACCTGCGCTACACCGCCGTCAACCGGACCCTGGCCGAGATGAACGGGGTCGCCCTGGAGGACCACGTCGGGCGCACCACCGGCGAGACCCTGCCCGAGCGGGCCGCCGACGAGATCACCGCGATCCAGCGCCAGGTGCTGGCCACCGGCGAGCCGGTCATCGACGTCACCCTCGCCTCCCCGGTCACCACCCGGGCCGGCTACCGCTCGATCTCCTACAGCCGGATGACCGACCGGGCCGGCCGGGTGCTCGGCATCTCCGGCACCGTGATGGACGTGACGGAGCGTTACCGTGCGGTGGCCAAAGTCGAGCACGCCAGACGTCGGCTCTCGCTGCTCAACGAGTTCGGCTCCCGGGTCGGCGACCTGCTCGACGCCGCCCGGATCGCCCAGGAACTGGCCAGCTCGGTGGTCCCCCGGCTGGCCGACCACTCCGCGGTGATCCTGCTCCAGGCCGTCGCGCACGGTGACGACCTGCCCCGGCACGGCCACGACCGGCGCACCTCGCTGCTCCAGCTCGGCACCGCCTCCGTCCAGGACGGCCCCGAGGTCGAGGTGATGCTCCGGCGCGGTGCCCGGATCACCTTCGCCGAGGACTCCGCCTGCGGCCGGGTGCTGCGCACCGGCGTGCCCGAGCTGCTCTCCGGCGCCGACCAGCTGGACGACGTCACCTACCCGGGCGACCCCAAGACCCAGGCCGCCCACGACCTGGGCGTGCACTCGATGCTGGTCGTCCCGCTGCGCGCCCGCGGCATCGTGATCGGCCTGCTGCTGGTCAGCCGGGCCGGCTACCGCGAGGGCTTCGACCGCGACGACCTCGCCTTCACCGTCGAACTCGCCGACCGGGCCGGCAGCTCGCTGGACAACGCCCGGCTGTACGCCCGCGAGCGCACCGCCGCGCTCACCCTGCAGCGCACCCTGCTCCCGCAGCAGGTCCCCCAGCCCACCGGGGTCGAGGTCGCCTACCGGTACGTGCCCGGCAGCAGCGGCACCGAGGTCGGCGGCGACTGGTTCGACGTCATCCCGCTGCCCGGGGACCGCACCGCGCTGGTGGTCGGCGACGTGATGGGCCACGGTCTGCGGGCCGCCGCCACCATGGGCCGGCTGCGCACCGCCGTCCGGGTGCTGGCCGCCCTCGACCTGCCGCCGGACGTCCTGCTGCGGCACGTCCACGAGCTGGCCGACGACCTCGCCCAGGGCCCGGACGAGGCGCTGCTCGCCACCTGCGTCTACGCCGTCTTCGACCCGGGCACGGCGATGCTGACGGTGGCCAAGGCCGGGCACATCCCGCCGGTCCTGGTGGTGCCGGGCGAGGAGGCCACGGAGCCGACCCGCACCGGCGGCCCGCTGCTCGGCGGCGCCGGCCGGATCCTCGACCTGCCCTCCGGCGCCCCGCTCGGCGTGGGCGGAGTCCCGTTCGAATCGGTCGAACTGAAGATCCCCGAGGGCAGCCTGCTCGCGCTGTGCACCGACGGCCTGGTGGAGTCCCGGGACAAGGACCTCGACGTCGGCCTCGGCAGACTGGTCACCGTCCTCCAGGGACAGCACGCCTCCATCCAGGCCGCCTGCGAGGCGGTGCTGGACACCATGGAGCAGGGCCGCGAGCCGGACGACGTCGCCCTGCTGCTGGCCCGGCTCGGGCACGGCCAGGCCGGCACCCCGACGGCCGGCTGGACGCTGCCCGCCGAGCCCACGGCCGTCTCCCGGGCCCGCCGGCTGGTCCGCGCCGCGCTCACCGAGTGGGGCGTGGAGGAGCTCACCGACACCGCCGAGCTGCTGGTCAGCGAGCTGGTCACGAACGCCGTCCGGTACGCCAGTGCCCCGATCGGGGTCCGGCTGACGCTCGGCGAGACGCTGCTGGTCGAGATCTCCGACCCGCTGCCGGACCCGCCCCGGGAGCGCCACGCGGCCGAGGCCGACGAGGGCGGCCGGGGCCTGGAACTGGTCCACCGGCTGGCGCTGCACTGGGGCGCCCGGGCCGAGGGGATCGGCAAGGTGGTCTGGTTCGAGCTGGCCCTGCCGGGTAATGAGCGGGCGTGAGTCCGGCGGGACGTGAGCCGAGCAGGACGCGAGTAGAACACCAGGAGAACCGTGCTGCATATGCCAACCGGCGCCCGGAGGGAGCGCGCGCTCCGGAAGGGGGCGCGGGCGTGGCATTGTGGTTGCGCGGGCGGTAGGACAAAAACCTTCGCCCGATCTGATGTTGTGATGTTGAGGGCGTGTGAACCCACCCCTCGATGATGAATACTCGGTCTTCTCGACATCCGGACGGTCGCGGGTTGGAGGGGTCGGTCCGTTGAACAGCACACCGGCGCGGAACGCGCCGAGCAGCAGCGGTCATGCCGCTGTGCCCGGGCAGGCCGGTCACCCGCACCTGCCCGCACCGGCGGCTCCGCCCGCGGGCACCGCGGGGCCGGTCCGGGCAGACCACCCGGGCGCCCACCCCGCGGTCGGACCCCGGCCCTGGGGCGCCGGGGACCCGGGCTCGATCTACGACTACATCCGGGTCGCCACCTTCGCGATCGGCCCCGACGGCCGGATCAGCCAGTGGAGCGAGCGGGCCGCCGAGTTCTTCGGCGTCCCCGCCGCCGAGGCCGTCGGCGCCGACCCGATCAGCACCTTCGTCCCCCGCGAGCTCTGGCAGCGCGGCCGCGCCCGGCTGGAGCGCACCCTCGCGGGCGAGGAGTGGGTCGGCACCACCCCCTACCGGGACGCCGGCGGCGGCGAGGGCCTCGCCGAGCTCTATCTGATGCCCGACAGCGCCCTGCCCACCGCGGGCGCCACCTGTCTGGCCGTCGACCTCGGCCGGCTGCGCCGGATCGAGACCGACCTCGCCGCCTCCGAGGCCGTCTTCGGCCAGACGCCCACCGGCTTCGTGCTCTTCGACGACCGGCTGCGGCTGCAGCGGGTCAACGACGCCTTCGCCTCCGGGATGGGCCTCGTCCCCACCGACCTGGAGGGCCTCACCCCGCACGACCTCTTCCCGCCGTCCGAGGCCGACCGGCTCTCCGCCGCCCTGCGCAAGGTCCTCGCCACCGGCGAACCCGTCTTCGACCTGCGCTTCCACAGCGCCGTCCCGACCCGCGAGGGCAACCGGCTCTGGGCCGTCTCGCTGTACCGGCTCAACGGCTCGGCCGGGCAGCCGATGGGCGTGGCCGGGCAGGTCTCCGACGTCACCAGCCGGCACGTCGCCGAGCGCGAGGCCGACGGCGTGCGCCGCAACCTCGCCCTGCTCAACGAGGCCAGCGCGCACATCGGCTCCACCCTCGACCTGGAGACCACCGCCAAGGAGCTCCTGGACGTCGTCGTCCCGCCGTTCTGCGACCTCGCCACCGTCGACCTGTACACCGCGCTGCTCTCCGGCGAGACCGTCCCCAGCGCCGGCCGGCTCGGCGACACCGTGCTCACCGACGGCAGCGGCGAACTGCGCCGGGTCGCCGTCTCCAGCGTCATCGGCGGCGCCTCCTCGGTGCTCGGCTCGGTCACCGGACTGCCGATCGCCGAAGCCGGCGGCACCCTCTGCTACCCGCGCCGCTCCCCGCACGCCCGGGCGCTGCGCACCGGCCGCAGCGTCGTCCCCGAGCCCGGCCGCGACCCGCTGCTGCGCTCCACCCTGATCGTCCCGCTGGTCGCCCGCGACCAGGTGCTCGGCCTCGTCCAGCTCTCCCGGGCGATCGGCAGCGAGCCCTTCGACGCCCGCGACGTGGCGATCGCCGAGGAACTGGTCGCCCGCGCCGCCGTCTGCATCGACAACGCCCGGCTCTACCGCCGCGAGCACGAGCGGGCGCTGATCCTCCAGCGCAGCCTGCTGCCCCCGGGCAACCCGGCCGCCAGCGGCCTGGAGATCGCCTGCCGCTACCTGCCCAGCAACAACAACACCGAGGTCGGCGGCGACTGGTTCGACGTCATCCCGCTGCCCGGCAACCGCACCGCCCTGGTCATCGGCGACGTGATGGGCCGCGGCCTGCGCGCCGCCGTCGCCATGGGCCAACTGCGCACCGCGGTACGGACCCTGGCCATGCTCGACCTCGACCCGGCCGAGGTGCTCGGCGCGCTGGACGAGATCGCCCGCGGCCTCGGCGACGACTCCGTCCCGGCCGGCCCGCCCACCCAGTACGGCCGGCTCACCTCGACGGCCGACGAGGAGGCCCGCGAGGTCTACCTGGCCACCTGCGTGTACGCGGTCTACGACGCCGTCACCCGCCGCTGCGTGTTCGCCAACGCCGGCCACCTGCCGCCCGTGCTGCTCAGCCCGGGCGAGCCCGCCCGGATGCTCGACGTGCCGCCCGGCCTGCCGCTCGGCGTCGGCGGCGAGCCCTTCGAGGAGGTCGAACTGACCCTCCCGGACGGTGCCTTGCTCGGCCTCTACACCGACGGCCTGGTGGAGAGCCGCAAGCACCAGCTGGACGAGGGCCTGCGCGCCTTCCGGACCGCGCTCAGCGACCGCGGCAAGGGCCTGGAGGACCTCTGCGACCACGTCCTCGGAGAGCTCGACCCGCACCACGGCGAGGACGACATCGCGCTGCTGATGGCCAAGGTGCACGCCTTCCCCGAGGACGCGGTCGGCAACTGGTTCCTGCCGCCCGAGCCCACCTCCGTCGCCAAGGCCCGTGAGCTGGCCTGCAGTTGGCTGCTCGCCCGGGGGCTGGAGGAACTGGTCGACACCACCGAGCTGTTGGTCAGCGAGCTGGTCACGAACGCGCTCAAGCACGGGCGGGGCGAGATCCGGCTGCGGCTGCTGCGCGAGCGCAGCATGGTCTGCGAGGTCTGGGACGACGGCTACGCCCAGCCCCGGCAACGGCGCGCCCAGGAGACCGACGAGGGCGGGCGCGGCCTGCAGCTGGTCAGCCTGCTGGCGGAGCGGTGGGGCAGCCGGCGCACGCCCAAGGGCAAGATCGTCTGGTTCGAGCTGGCCCTGTAGGGCCTGTCTTCAAACCCCCGTCGTTTGCCCGCAGGCGTGGGTTTGAAGACAGGCCCCAGGTCCCGGGGCTGGGCCGTACGGGTGCAGTCGCCCGGCGGCCCGCCGTGTCGGGGCGGGGCCGGGCGGGCGGGCGGCGTTCGATGGCCGCCATGCGCGTCCGCCAGCTCACCGCCGCAGCCGCCGCGCTGCTGCTCGCCGCCGGTCTCGGCGGCTGCTCCGACGGCCCGGTCCGCGGCCCCTCGCCCGCACCGGCCTCGGCCGATCCCACCGCCACCACCGGGGACGTCCGGCCCGCCGACCGCGGCGCCGTCCGGGACGGCGGCACGCTGCACTGGGCCCTGGACGGCGTACCGGCCACCCTCAACGTCTACCAGCGCGGTGCGAGCGCCGACTCGGCGCTGCTGGCGCACGCGCTGTACCCCTCGCTGTTCCGGCCCGACGAGCACGGCCGGCTCGTCCCCGACCCGGACTACCTGGCCGGTGCCGAGTCCACCCCGCCCGGGCAGCAGCCGCAGGTGGTCACCTACCGGCTCAACCCGCACGCCGTCTGGAACGACGGCACCCCGCTGTCGGCCGCCGACCTCACCGCCCAGCGGGCCGCCCTGTCCGGCCTGGACCCGGCCTACCGGGGCGGGCCGGCGGCCGGGTACGACGCCATCGACTCGGTCACCCAGGGCGCCGACCCGCACGAGGTCAAGGTGACCTTCCGGCGGCCGTGCGCCGAGTGGCGGGCGCTGTTCGGGCCGCTCTACCCGGCCGCCGAGACGGCCACGCCGGAGGCCTTCAACCGGGCGCTGGCCGGCACCGGCCACCTGAGCGCCGGGCCGTACGCCCTCACCCGGTACGACGCCGACGGCGGGCGGGTCACCGTGGAGCGCAACCCGCTCTGGTGGGGGGACGTGCCGAAGACCGACCGGATCGACTTCCTGGCCGCCCCGCCCGAGCGGCGGCTGGACGCGCTGGACCAGGGCCGGCTGGACGTCGTCCCGCTCACCGCCGCGGTGGACCGGGCGGAGCCGCCCGCGTCCCCGGTCCCGCCCTCCTCCTCGCCCTCACCCGCGCCCCCGTCCGGCACCCCGGGCGCCGTCGGCGCGCCCGCCGATCCGTCCGCAGATCCGCCGGCCGGGGCGCCCGAGGCCGCGGCGTCGGCACTGCGGCGGGCCGAGTCACTGCCCGGGGTCACCGTGCACCGGGCGGCCGCCGCCTCGCTCACCCAGCTCACCCTCAACGCCGGCCACGGCCCGCTCGGCGACCCGGCGCTCCGGCGGGCGGTGGGCCGGGCGGTGGACCGCCGGGCGGTCGCCGAGGCCGCGCTCGGCCCGCTCGGCCTGCCCGGCGCCCCGCTCGGCAGCCACCTGCTCGCCGCCGACCAGGAGGGCTACCGGGACGACAGCCCCGCGATCGGACCGGAGGACGCCGCACAGCTGCTGGACGCGGCGGGCTGGAAGCTGCCGAACGGCGGCACCCGGACGAAGGACGGCAAGGAGCTCGTCCTCACCCTGCTCATCCCGGCGGGCTCCGCGACCGCCCGCCGCACCGCCGACGCCCTCGTCATCGGGCTCGGCGAGTTCGGCATCGCGGTGAATCCGCGGACCGCGCCCGCCGACACCTTCGTCCAGGACCAACTCGCCGACGGGGAGTACGACTTGGCGCTGTTCTCCTGGCCGGTCGGCGCCAGTCCGGCGGCCGAGCAGCGCGCCGCGTACGCCAAGCCCCGGCCGGACGCCGACGGCGCGCTCGACCACGGCCGCAACTACGGCCGCAGCGGCACCGAGGAGATCGACCGCCTCTTCGACCGGGCGGCCGCCGAACTCGACCCGGCGGCCCGGCTGGACCTGCTGCAGGAGGCGGACGTACGGATCTGGCAGCTCGGCCACTCCGTCCCGCTGTACCAGCGCCCGGAGCTGGTCGGGGTGCGGACCGGGGTGACCGGGGCCGGGGCGTTCGGCTTCGGCTGGCCGCGCTTCCAGGACGTGGGCTGGAGCCGCTAGCGGTGCGGTGCGGTCCGGGGCCGTCGGATCGCGAACGGAGGCGTGTCGGAACGCGTCCGCCGGGTGACGGGCACGTGACTCATCTGTGATCTTGGTCCCGGCCGACCTGCTCGTTTCTGCCCTGTCGGGCGCTTCCCCGTACCATAGGGAAAAGCCGAGGCATGTCCAGATGCCCGGCGGGTGGACCGGTAGTAGCAGGCGGAACGGGTGGCGCGGCCGAAGGGCCGCCGGTGCGCGTCTCGCGGCCGGGCCCGCCGTAACCCACGATTCCGGGAGAATCCGCTAGGCATGCCCACGCGCAACGATATTCGTAACGTCGCCATCGTCGCCCACGTCGACCACGGCAAGACCACGCTGGTCGACGCCATGCTGAAGCAGGCCGGCGCCTTCGCCGCCCACCAGCACCTCGACGACCGCATGATGGACTCGAACGACCTGGAGCGCGAGAAGGGCATCACCATTCTCGCGAAGAACACGGCCGTCAAGTACCACCCCAAGGAGGGTGGCGCGCCGGTCACGATCAACATCATCGACACCCCGGGCCACGCCGACTTCGGTGGCGAGGTCGAGCGCGGCCTGTCGATGGTCGACGCGGTCGTGCTGCTGGTCGACGCCTCCGAGGGTCCGCTGCCGCAGACCCGCTTCGTGCTGCGCAAGGCGCTGACGGCCAAGCTGCCGGTCATCCTGTGCATCAACAAGACCGACCGTGCGGACTCCCGGATCGACGAGGTCATCAACGAGACCTACGACCTCTTCCTGGACCTCGACGCCACCGAGGACCAGATCGAGTTCCCGATCGTCTACGCCTGTGCGCGTGACGGCGTCGCCTCGATGACCAAGCCGGAGAACGGCACCGTGCCGGCCGACAGCGACTCGCTGGAGCCGTTCTTCTCCACCATCCTGGCGCACGTCCCGGCCCCGACCTACGACGAGGACGCTCCGCTCCAGGCGCACGTCACCAACCTGGACGCCGACAACTTCCTCGGCCGCATCGCGCTCTGCCGCGTCGAGCAGGGCGAGCTGCGCAAGGGCCAGCAGGTCGCGTGGATGAAGCGGGACGGCTCGGTTCAGCAGGTCAAGATCACCGAGCTGCTGATGACCGAGGCGCTCACCCGCAAGCCGGCCGAGGTGGCCGGCCCCGGCGACATCTGCGCCGTCGCGGGCATCCCGGAGATCATGATCGGTGAGACCCTGGCCGACCTGGAGAACCCGGTCGCGCTGCCGCTCATCACGGTGGACGAGCCGGCCATCTCGATGGTCATCGGCACCAACACCTCGCCGCTGGTCGGCAAGGGCGGCAAGGGCCACAAGGTCACCGCCCGCATGGTGAAGGACCGCCTGGACCGCGAGCTGATCGGTAACGTCTCGCTCCGCGTGCTGCCGACCGAGCGTCCGGACGCCTGGGAGGTCCAGGGCCGTGGCGAGCTGGCGCTGGCCATCCTGGTCGAGACCATGCGCCGGGAGCTGTTCGAGCTGACCGTCGGCAAGCCGCAGGTCGTCACCAAGGTCATCAACGGCAAGACCCACGAGCCGGTCGAGCGGATGACCATCGACAGCCCCGAGGAGTACCTCGGCGCGATCACCCAGCTGATGGCGACCCGCAAGGGCCGCATGGAGACCATGACGAACCACGGCTCCGGCTGGGTCCGCATGGAGTTCATCGTCCCGTCGCGTGGTCTGATCGGCTTCCGGACCCAGTTCCTGACCGACACCCGCGGTACGGGTATCGCGCACAGCATCTTCGAGGGCCACGAGCCGTGGTTCGGCGAGCTGCGGATGCGCAACAACGGTTCGCTGGTGGCGGACCGCGCGGGCGTCGTGACGCCGTTCGCGATGATGGGCATCCAGGAGCGCGGCACGCTGTTCGTCGAGCCCACCACCGAGGTGTACGAGGGCATGATCGTCGGCGAGAACTCGCGCCAGGACGACATGGACATCAACATCACCAAGGAGAAGAAGCTCACCAACATGCGTGCGGCCTCCTCCGACACCACGGAGAACCTGGTCCCGCCGCGCAAGCTCTCGCTGGAGCAGTCGCTGGAGTTCTGCCGCGAGGACGAGTGCATCGAGGTGACCCCGGAGACGGTTCGCATCCGTAAGGTCGTGCTGGACCAGAAGGACCGCGGACGTACCGCCTCGCGCGCCAAGAAGGCGTGATCCGGACGGCTTGATCGGCCTTTGGCCGGAATGCTTCGCCCCCCTTTCCGATGGAGAGGGGGGCGAACTTTTTCAACTACTCCAAGTTGTCGCGGCCGCTATTAACGGAATAGCGCTCATCACACCCAGGTGTCCGCTGAGCGAACGTGACAGTTCGTCATCCGTGACGACTGTCCGTTTGGTGCCTGTCTGGCTATGTCTCAAATGTCCGGTTTTCGAAACTTACCGACTGTTCATGTGACCTAATTGAGATCGTCACTGGTCACTTTCGTGTCCGTGCGTGACGGATAGTGGGTGCAGTCAGGCTCGGGTCAAGGGTGAACGCGCAGGGGTGCGCGCCGAAACCACGAGCGCGGACGGCATTGCGAGTCCGGTGAGAACCGTTCCGTGGTGCCCTCCTCGTTGCAACGTCGAATTCAGGAGGCACACCGATGCGTGGTGTGAGCCAGGCCAAGTGGGTTGTCGCAGCCGTCGCTGTCGCGCTCGCCGCGACTGCTTGTAGCAGCAGTGGCAGCGATTCCTCCGGCGGGAGCTCGGACAGTGCCGCGGTCGACCCCGCGGGCGTCTTCAGCTTCCAGAGCGCGGAGCCGCAGCGCCCGCTGCAGCCGGCCAACGCCATGGAGAACCAGGGCGGCCGCATCGTCAAGCAGCTCTTCACGGGCCTCGTCGACTACGACCCCGCGACCGGGGCGCTGCGCAACCAGGTGGCCGACAAGATCGAGACCACCGACGCCAAGAACTACACCGTCACGCTGAAGTCCGGCTGGACCTTCCACGACGGCACCCCGGTGACCTCCAAGTCCTTCGTGGACTCCTGGAACTGGTCCGCCAACCCGGCCAACAACCAGATCAACTCGGACTGGTTCTCGGACATCGTCGGCTACGACGCCGTCCACCCGGACAAGGGTGACCCGACCGCCAAGGAGATGGCCGGTCTCAAGGTCGTCGACGACACCCACTTCACCATCGAGCTGACCCAGCCCGTCTCGTACTTCACGTACAAGCTCGGCTACTCGGCCTTCTTCCCGCTCCCCACCGGGTTCTTCGCGGACCCGAAGGGCTACGGCGAGAAGCCGGTCGGCAACGGCCCGTACCAGTTCGTGTCGTGGGACCACCAGAAGGCCATCACGCTGAAGGCCTACGACAAGTACACCGGCACCAACAAGGCGAAGAACGGCGGGATCGTCTTCCGCGCGTACACCGCGCCCGAGGCCGCGTACAAGGACCTGATGTCCGACACCCTGGACGTCCTGGACCAGGTCGACTCGACCGACCTCCCGAAGTACAAGGACGACCTGGGCAAGCGCGCGATCGACCAGGCCCAGGGCGCGATCCAGAACATCTCCTTCGCCATGTACCAGCCGGAGTGGGCGGGCGTGGACAAGGCGAAGGTCCGTCAGGGCCTGTCGATGGCGATCGACCGTGACACCATCACCAAGACGGTCCTGAACAACAGCCGCCAGCCCGCCGACTCGTTCGTGGCGCCGGGCGTCATGGGCTACAAGGCGGGCACCTGCGGCGACGCCTGCAAGTTCGACCCCGCCAAGGCCAAGCAGCTCATCACCGAGGGCGGCGGCGTCCCCGGCGGCAAGATCACCATCCTGTACAACTCCGATGGTGGCCACAAGGAGTGGGTGGACGCGGTCTGCAACTCGATCCGCCAGGCGACCGGCGTCGAGTGCCTCGGTGACCCGAAGCCGGACTTCAAGACCTCTCGTGACCTCATCACGAAGAAGCAGGTCTCCAGCATGATGCGTACCGGCTGGGTGCAGGACTACCCGCTGAACGCGAACTTCCTGCGTGACGTCTACGGCACCGGTGCCGCCGCGAACGACGCCGGCTACTCGAGCCCCGAGTTCGACAACCTGGCGAAGCAGGCGGACGCCGCCACCACGGTCGAGAAGACCGCGGACCTGTACCAGCAGGCCGAGGCCGTTCTGGCCAAGGACATGCCGGCGATCCCGCTCTGGTACTACAAGACCAACTCGGGCTACTCGAACAACGTCCAGAACGTGAAGTTCAACTCCTTCGGCGACCCGGTCTACACCGACGTCGAGGTCAAGAAGAAGAAGTAATCGGTCGGCACCGCCTGACCCGGTGACAACGGCCGGTGCCCGCCCCATCCCCACAAGGGCGGGGCCGGCACCGGCCGTTGGCACGCCGACTTATCTCTTGCCGGGTTGACGGGCCCGGCAGAGTCATACATGGAGGCACGATGGGGCGCTTTGTCGCGAGGCGACTGCTCCAGATGATCCCGGTGTTCCTCGGAACCACCGCACTCATCTTTTTCATGGTGCACTTGCTGCCCGGTGACCCGGTGGCAGCACTGTGGGGCGACAAGGCGCCGGACCCGGTGCAGCTCGCCGCCCTGAAGCACCAGCAGGGACTCGACAAGCCGCTGGTACAGCAGTACCTCTCCTACATGGGGAACCTGCTCACCGGCGACTTCGGCACCTCCCTGGACGGCCGACCGGTGCTCGACAAGATCACCGAGGCGCTGCCGGTCACGATCCGGCTGGCGCTGTTCGCGTTCGGCATCGAGATCGTCCTCGGCATCGGCATCGGCCTGTTCGCCGGTCTGCGCCGCGGCAAGGCGTTCGACAAGGGCGCGCTGGTCCTCACCCTGCTGCTGATCTCGATCCCGGTCCCGGTGCTCGGCTTCGTCTTCCAGACGATCTTCGGGCAGAACCTCAAGTGGGTCACCCCGACCGTGCAGGACAGCAACGACATCACCCAGCTGGTGCTGCCGGCCGTCGTGCTCGGCTCGCTGTCGCTGGCCTACGTCGCGCGTCTCACCCGTACCTCCATAGCCGAGAACATCAAGGCCGACTACGTCCGCACCGCGGTGGCCAAGGGCCTGCCGCGCCGGAAGGTCATCGGCACCCACCTGCTGCGCAACTCGATGATCCCGGTGGTCACCTTCCTCGGTACCGACCTGGGCGCCCTGATGGGTGGCGCGATCGTCACCGAAGGCATCTTCAACGTCAAGGGTGTCGGCAACGCGCTCTACCACGCCATCAACATGAAGGAAGGCGCGACCGTCTCCGGCTTCGTCGCCTTCCTGGTGCTCGTGTACCTGGCCGCCGGCCTGATCGTCGACCTGCTTTACGCGGTCCTGGACCCGAGGATCCGTTATGCCTGACCTGACCGAGAAGAAGACGGCCGGCAAGATCCCGGCCCAGGCCACCGTCGAGGCGGCCGCCAAGCCCGAGAAGGCCCGCAGCCTCGGCTCCGACGCCTGGCACGACCTGCGGCGCAAGCCGATCTTCGTGATCTCCGCGCTGCTCATCCTGCTGCTGATCGTGATCGCGATCGCCCCGGGCCTGTTCACCTCGGTGGACCCGCGCGCCGGCGACCTGCGCAACCACTACCTGACGAAGCCGGCGTACGACCACTTCTTCGAGGCGGACTGGTTCGGTTACGACCTCCAGGGCCGCAGCATCTACGCCCGCGTCGTCTACGGCGCCCGCGCCTCGGTCGTGGTCGGCATCTGCGTCACCCTCGGTGTGACCATCCTCGGTGGCATCACCGGCATGCTGGCCGGCTACTTCGGCGGCTGGATCGACACGATCATCTCCCGCTTCACCGACATCTTCTTCGGCATCCCGCTGCTGCTCGGCTCGCTGGTGATCCTGAACGCCTTCACCTCGCGCACGATCTGGAGCGTGGTCTTCGCGCTCGTCGCCCTGGGCTGGACCCAGATGACCCGTGTCATGCGCGGTTCGGTGATCACGATCAAGCAAGCCGACTTCGTGACCGCGGCCAAGGCGCTCGGCGCCGGGACCACCCGGATCATGTTCAAGCACATCCTGCCGAACGCGATCGCCCCGGTGATCGTCGTCGCGACCATCGCCCTCGGCGGTTACATCGCGACCGAGGCCACGCTGAGCTTCCTCGGCATCGGCCTGCAGGACCCGACCATCTCCTGGGGCATCGACATCAACTCGGCCCAGAAGGTGATCCGGACGGCGCCGTTCGCGCTGTTCTTCCCGGCAGGCATGCTGAGCATCACCGTGCTGGCCTTCATCATGCTCGGCGACGCGGTGCGCGACGCCCTCGACCCGAAGCTCCGCTGAGAGAAGAGGTGACGACCCGATGACCACCGTGATCGAGAACAGCCAGAAGAGCGACCGTCTCGAAGTCGGAACCCCGCTCCTGGAGGTCAAGGACCTCCACGTGGAGTTCCACACCCGGGACGGGATCGCCAAGGCCGTCAACGGAGTCAACTACTCCGTCGCGGCCGGCGAGACCCTCGCCGTGCTCGGCGAGTCCGGCTCCGGCAAGTCCGTGACGGCGCAGACCATCATGGGCATCCTGGACATGCCCCCGGGCAAGGTGACCCAGGGCGAGATCCTGTACCGCGGCCAGGACATGCTCAAGATGAGCAACGAGGACCGGCGCAAGATCCGCGGCCGGAAGATCGCGATGATCTTCCAGGACGCGCTCTCGGCGCTCAACCCCGTGCTCAGCGTGGGCTACCAGCTCGGCGAGATGTACCGGGTGCACCAGGGTGCCTCCAAGGCCGAGGCCAAGGCCAAGGCCATCGAGCTGATGGACCGGGTGCGCATCCCCGCCGCCAAGGAGCGGGTGAACGACTACCCGCACCAGTTCTCCGGCGGTATGCGCCAGCGCATCATGATCGCCATGGCGCTGTCGCTGCAGCCCGACCTGATCATCGCCGACGAGCCCACCACCGCCCTGGACGTCACCGTCCAGGCCCAGGTGATGGACCTGCTGGCGGAGCTCCAGGCCGAGTACAACATGGGCCTGATCCTGATCACCCACGACCTCGGCGTGGTCGCCGACGTCGCGGACAAGATCGCCGTGATGTACGCGGGCCGGATCGTCGAGACCGCCCCGGTGCACGACCTGTACGCGAACCCCGCGCACCCGTACACCAAGGGCCTGCTCCGCTCGATCCCGCGCCTGGACCAGAAGGGCCAGGAGCTGTACGCGATCAAGGGCCTGCCCCCGAACCTGCTGAAGGTTCCGGCCGGCTGCGCGTTCAACCCCCGCTGCGACGTCGCCACGGACCTCTGCCGTACGGAGATCCCGGCACTGCACCACGTGACCGACGAGGACGGCGCGGAGCTCACCGGCCGCCGCAGCGCGTGCCACCTCTGGAAGGAGACCCTCCATGGCTGAGAACATCCTGGAGGTCAAGGACCTGGTCAAGCACTACCCGCTGACCCAGGGCGTCCTGTTCAAGAAGCAGGTCGGCGCGGTCAAGGCCGTCGACGGCATCAGCTTCGACCTCAAGAAGGGCGAGACGCTCGGCATCGTCGGCGAGTCCGGCTGTGGCAAGTCCACGCTGGCCAAGGTGCTGATGAACCTGGAGCGGGCGACCTCCGGTCAGGTGCTGTTCAAGGGCGAGGACATCTCCACCCTGAGCGGTTCGGCCCTCAAGGCCGTTCGGCGCAACATCCAGATGGTGTTCCAGGACCCGTACACCTCGCTGAACCCGCGCATGACGGTCGGCGACATCATCGGTGAGCCGTTCGAGATCCACCCCGAGGTGGCGCCCAAGGGCGACCGCCGCAAGGCCGTCCAGGACCTGCTGGACGTCGTGGGTCTGAACCCGGAGTACATCAACCGGTACCCGCACCAGTTCTCCGGCGGTCAGCGCCAGCGCATCGGCATCGCCCGCGGCCTCGCGCTCAAGCCCGAGATCATCATCTGCGACGAGCCGGTCTCCGCCCTGGACGTGTCCGTCCAGGCGCAGGTGATCAACCTGCTGGAGCAGCTGCAGGGCGAGTTCGGCCTGTCGTACATGTTCATCGCGCACGACCTCTCCATCGTCCGGCACATCTCCGACCGCGTCGGCGTGATGTACCTGGGCAAGATGGTCGAGATCGGCTCCGACGAGCAGATCTACGAGAACGCCACCCACCCGTACACCCAGGCGCTGCTGTCGGCCGTGCCGGTGCCGGACCCGACGGCGCGCGAGACCCGCGAGCGGATCATCCTCAGCGGGGACATCCCCTCGCCGGCCAACCCGCCGTCCGGCTGCCGCTTCCGCACCCGGTGCTGGAAGGCGGAGGACCGCTGCGCGGAGGAGGTCCCGCTGCTGGCGATCCCGACCACGCTGGAGGGCCCGGCCGCCCACGAGTCGGCCTGCCACTTCGCCGAGGTCCGGGAGTCGGCCGCGGCCTGACGTCCCGTACGCACCAGGAAGGGTCCGCGGCTCCGGCCGCGGGCCCTTCCGGCGTTCCCGGCGCGGGGTGGATCCGGTGCCGCGCGGATCCGGCGCCGCGTCAACTCCGAAGGGGGGGCACGGCACCCGTCCGGGTGCACCCGGCTCGCGCCGTCGCCGGGGCGAGCTTCTCATGGGGTGTGATGCGACACACACCCTGAGGAGGGACCTCCATGCCCGTAGCCGCCCGTGCTCGCCTGGTCCTCGCCGCTGCGTCGTCCGTGGTCCTGGTGGCCACCGGGTGCAGCAGCAGCGGGGGAGGCGGTGGCAGCAGCTCGTCGGACGCCAGCAAGACCTTCAGCTACCAGAGCAACGAGCCGCAGAACCCGCTGCAGCCCGCCAACGCCAACGAGGTGGGCGGCGGTCGCATCATCCAGAACCTGTTCAAGGGGCTGGTGGACTACGACCCGAGCACCGCGAAGATCCGGATGCAGGTCGCGGACAAGATCGACACCAGCGACTCGCAGACCTTCACCGTCACGCTGAAGGACGGCTGGAAGTTCCACGACGGCACCCCGGTGCACGCCAAGAACTTCGTGGACGCCTGGAACTGGGGTGCCAACCCGGCCAACGCCCAGATCAACAGCTCCTGGTTCTCCGACATCGAGGGCTACCAGGACGTCCACCCGGCCACCGGCAAGGGCACCACGGACAAGATGTCCGGCCTGACCGTCACCGACGACCTGCACTTCACCGTCAAGCTGAGCCACAAGGTCTCGTACTTCGAGTACAAGCTCGGCTACATCGCCTTCTCGCCGCTGCCGGACGGCTTCTTCAAGGACCCGGCCGGGTACGGGCAGAAGCCGGTGGGCAACGGCCCGTACCAGTTCGTCAGTTGGTCGCACAACACCGAGGTGGTCACCAAGTCCTTCGCGGACTACCAGGGCGTGGACAAGCCGAAGAACGGCGGCATCGTCTTCAAGATGTACACCACGTCCGAGGCCGCCTACGCGGACCTCCAGTCCAGCAACCTCGACGTGATGGACCAGGTGCCGCCGTCCGCACTGGCGAACTACAAGAACGACCTGGGCGACCGGGCGATCGACGCCCCGCAGGGCGCGATCCAGAACATCGGCTTCACGCTCTACCAGGCCGACTGGTCCTCGCCGGACAAGGCCAAGGTGCGCCAGGGCCTGTCGATGGCGATCGACCGCGACATCATCACCAAGACCGTGCTGCAGGGCTCCCGCAAGCCGGCCACCGCCTGGGTCGCCGAGGGCGTCGAGGGCTACAAGGACGGCGCCTGCGGCGACTTCTGCAAGTTCGACGCGGCCAAGGCCAAGCAGCTGATCCAGGAGGGCGGCGGCGTCCCCGGCAACAAGCTGCTGATCACCTACAACGCGGACGGCGGCCACAAGGAGTGGGTCGACGCCGTCTGCAACTCGATCCGGCAGAGCACCGGCGTGGACTGCCTGGGCGACCCGAAGCCCGACTTCAAGACCGCCCGCGCGGCCATCACCGCGCACCAGCTCAACGGCGCCTTCCGCACCGGCTGGGTGCAGGACTACCCGCTGAACGCCAACTTCCTGTCCGACGTCTACCGCACCGGTGCGGCCTCCAACGACTTCGGCTACAGCAACCCGCAGTTCGACGACGCCGCCACCAAGGCCGACGAGGCCGCCAGCGTCGCCGACACGGTGACCGGCTACCAGGCGGCCGAGGCGGTGCTGCCGAGCGGCATGCCGGCCATCCCGCTCTGGTACTACCGCACCAACTCGGGCTACTCGACCAAGGTGCAGAACGTGAAGTTCGACTCCTTCGGCAACCCGGCCTGGACCCAGGTCGAGGTCAAGGGCTGATCCGCCCCCCACGCCGGCCCCGCCCTCCCCGCACGGAGGGCGGGGCCCGGTCCTCTCGGCCGGTCGCCCCGGTCGGTCCTGCCCTGGAAGGAGGCTCGGATGGGCAGTTACGTGCTGCGGCGGGTGCTGCAGATGATCCCGGTGTTCTTCGGCACCACGCTGCTGATCTTCCTGATGGTCTACACGCTGCCCGGTGACCCGGTGACGGCGCTGTTCGGGGAGAAGGCGGCCGACCCGGCCGTGGTGGCCAGCATCAAGCACAAGTACTTCCTCGACCAGCCGGTCTGGAAGCAGTACCTGCACTACATGGCGAACCTGTTCCAGGGCGACTTCGGCACCAGCTTCACCGGCCGTCCGGTCTCCGACATCATGGCCGGGGCCTTCCCGGTCACCATCCGGCTCGCGCTGCTGGCCTTCGTGTTCGAGCTGGTGCTCGGCCTCGCCCTCGGCCTGGTCTCCGGCCTGTGGCGCGGCAGCATCGCGGACACCCTGGTGCTGGTGCTGACCCTGGTGGTGATCTCGATCCCGGTCTTCGTGCTGGCGTACATCGCGCAGACGGTCTTCGCCACCAATCTGGGCTGGGTCACCCCGACCGTGCAGGACAGCTACGACCTCTCCCAACTCGTCCTGCCCGCCGTGGTGCTGGGCTCGCTGTCGCTCGCCTACGTGGCCCGGCTGACCCGGACCTCGATCGGCGAGAACCTGCGGGCCGACTACATGCGCACCGCCGTCGCCAAGGGCCTGCCCCGGCGCACCATCATCCTGCGCCACCTGCTGCGCAACTCGCTGATCCCGGTGGTCACCTTCCTCGGCACCGACCTGGGCGCGCTGATGGGCGGCGCGATCGTCACCGAGGGCATCTTCAACGTGCAGGGCATCGGCAACGTCCTGTACCGGGCGATCAACACGAAGGAAGGCCCCACCGTGGTCGGCATCGTGACCGTCCTGGTGATCGTCTACCTGGTCGCCAGCCTGCTCGTCGACCTGCTCTACGCGGTCCTGGACCCGAGGATCCGCTATGCCTGACATCCACGACGAGGACTCGACGAAGCCGCACCCCAAGCCCGGCGTCTCGCGCCTGGACTACGCGGGCGAACAGGGCATGGCGGTCGAGCAGGAGACCCTGGTCGAACCCGACGTGGCGAAGCGCGAGGAGGCCCGCAGCCTCTGGGGCGACGCCTGGCGGGACCTGCGCCGGCGGCCGATCTTCCTGATCTCGGCGGTGCTGATCCTGCTGCTGGTGGTGATGGCGGTCTTCCCGTACGCCTTCACCGACGCCGACCCGCGCAAGGCCGACCTGGTGAACGACTACCTGCGCCGGCCGGACTGGGGCGACGTCTTCGGGGTCAGCTGGTTCGGCTACGACGCCCAGGGCCGCTCCATCTTCGCCCGGGTCATCTACGGCGCCCGCGCCTCGATCACCGTCGGCGTCTTCGTGACCGCCGCGGTCACCGTGCTCGGCGGGCTGACCGGCATGGTCGCCGGCTACTTCGGCGGCGCCGTGGACGCGGTGATCTCCCGGATCATCGACATCTTCTTCGGCATCCCGCTGCTGCTCGGCGCCCTGGTGCTGCTGAACGCCTTCGCCACCCGCACGGTGTGGAGCGTGGTCATCGCCCTCGGCGTGCTCGGCTGGACCCAGATCGCCCGCGTCATGCGCGGCGCGGTGCTGACCGTCAAACAGGCCGACTACGTGGTGGCGGGCCGGGCGCTCGGCGCCGGCACCGGGCGGCTGATGTTCCGGCACATCCTGCCGAACGCGATCGCCCCGGTGATCGTCGTCGCCACCATCGCGCTCGGCGGCTACATCGCCGCCGAGGCCACGCTGAGCTTCCTCGGCATCGGTCTGCAGGACCCGACCATCTCCTGGGGCATCGACATCTCCTCCGCCCAGAAGGTGATCCGCACGGCGCCGTACGTGCTGTTCTTCCCGGCCGCGGCGCTCTCCGTCACCGTGCTGGCCTTCATCATGCTGGGCGACGCGGTGCGCGACGCCCTCGACCCGAAGCTTCGCTGAGCGAGGGGAGCGCATCGTGAGTACTGCGGTGGACACCACCGGGCAGGACCGGAAGACGCCCTACGAGGGGCCGCTGCTCGACGTACGGGACCTGCACGTCGAGTTCGTCACCCGGGACGGCGTCGCCAAGGCCGTCAACGGGGTCGACTACAGCGTCCGGGCCGGGGAGACGCTGGCGGTGCTGGGCGAGTCCGGCTCCGGGAAGTCGGTGACCGCCCAGGCGATCATGGGCATCCTGGACATGCCGCCGGCCCGGATCCCGCGCGGGGAGATCCGCTTCCGCGGCCAGGACATGCTCAAGATGGGCAAGGAGGAGCGGCGCAGGATCCGCGGCCGGAAGATCGCGATGATCTTCCAGGACGCGCTCTCCGCCCTCAACCCGGTGCTCAGCGTGGGCTACCAGCTCGGCGAGATGTTCCGGGCGCACCAGGGCACCTCCCGCGCCGAGGCGAAGGCCAAGGCCGTCGAACTGATGGAACGGGTGCGCATCCCCGCCGCCAAGCAGCGGGTGAACGACTACCCCCACCAGTTCTCCGGCGGCATGCGCCAGCGCATCATGATCGCCATGGCGCTGGCCCTGGAACCGGACCTGATCATCGCCGACGAGCCCACCACCGCCCTGGACGTGACAGTGCAGGCCCAGGTGATGGACCTGCTCGCGGAACTCCAGGCCGAGTACCACATGGGGCTCATCCTGATCACCCACGACCTCGGCGTGGTCGCCGACGTCGCGGACAAGATCGCGGTGATGTACGCGGGCCGGATCGTCGAGACGGCGCCCGTGCACGAGCTGTACGCCCGGCCCGCGCACCCGTACACCCGCGGCCTGCTGGACTCCATCCCCCGGCTGGACCAGAAGGGCCAGGAGCTCTACGCCATCAAGGGCCTGCCGCCCAACCTGCTGCGGATCCCCCCGGGCTGCGCCTTCAACCCGCGCTGCCCCCGGGCGCAGGACGTCTGCCGGGCCGAGGTGCCGGAGCTGTTCCCGGTCGCCGAGGACGACGGCACCCCGCTGGAGGGGCGCGGCAGCGCCTGCTTCTTCTGGAAGGAGACCCTCCATGACCGGTGACGGGGCCAGCGCGATGGGCGTGGTGGTGCCGGAGGAGGTCGCCTTCGAGCGGCCGGTGCCGCGCGGCGAGCCGATCCTGGAGGTCCGGGACCTGGTCAAGCACTTCCCGCTGACCAAGGGCGTGCTGTTCCGGAAGCAGGTCGGCGCGGTCAAGGCGGTGGACGGGGTCAGCTTCGACCTGATGCAGGGCGAGACGCTCGGCATCGTCGGCGAGTCCGGCTGCGGGAAGTCCACGCTGGCCAAGGTGCTGATGAACCTGGAGCCGGCCACCGGAGGGTCCGTCCGCTACAAGGGGGAGGAGATCTCCCGGCTGTCCGGGGCCGCGCTGAAGGCCGTCCGGCGCAACATCCAGATGGTCTTCCAGGACCCGTACACCTCGCTGAACCCGCGGATGACGGTCGGCGACATCATCGGCGAGCCGTACGAGATCCACCCCGAGGTGGCGCCCAAGGGCGACCGCCGCAAGGCCGTCCAGGACCTGCTGGACGTGGTCGGGCTCAACCCGGAGTACATCAACCGGTACCCGCACCAGTTCTCCGGCGGCCAGCGCCAACGCATCGGCATCGCCCGGGGGTTGGCGCTCAAGCCGGAGATCATCATCTGCGACGAGCCGGTCTCCGCGCTGGACGTGTCCGTCCAGGCGCAGGTGATCAACCTGCTGGCGCAGCTGCAGGGCGAGTTCAACCTGTCGTACATGTTCATCGCCCACGACCTCTCCATCGTCCGGCACATCTCGGACCGGGTGGGGGTGATGTACCTCGGGAAGATGGTCGAGCTCGGCAGCGACCTGGAGATCTACGACCACGCCACCCACCCGTACACCCAGGCGCTGCTCTCCGCGGTGCCGGTGCCGGACCCGACGGCGCGCGAGACCCGGGACCGGATCGTGCTCACCGGGGACGTGCCCTCGCCGGCCAACCCGCCCTCGGGGTGCCGCTTCCGCACCCGCTGCTGGAAGGCACAGCAGCGCTGCGAGGTGGAGGTGCCGCTGCTGGCGCCGCCGACCTGGCTGGGCGGACTGGCGGTCCACGACTCGGCCTGTCATTTCGCGGCGGAGCGCGAGATCGGGCAGAGCGCGGCGGAGCGCGAGATCGGGCAGAGCGCGGCGGAGCGGGGGCCCGAGCAGGGTACGGACTGACCCGCGCACCCCAGGGCGCGTCCTCGTACCGAGGGCGCGCCCTTCGCCGTGATGGAACCGAGATCTGCCGCGCACTCCCCAAGTGCCTCCCGTTCCTTGATAGTTGCACTGCGCCTGTCGATGGTCGCGGCTGCGCTGAGGAGGGCTGCCCGGATGGATGCGGTCGAGGTGGTCGGCGGCGGACGGGAGAACCTGGTGCCCGGGACCCCGTTGCTGGAAGTCGAGGACCTGCACATCGAGTTCCACACCCGGGACGGCGTCGCCAAGGCCGTCAACGGGGTGAGCTACTCGGTCGCGGCGGGGGAGACGCTGGCGGTGCTGGGCGAGTCCGGCTCCGGCAAGTCGGTGACGGCGCAGGCGATCATGGGCATCCTGGACGTGCCGCCCGGCCGGATCACCTCGGGGCGGATCCTGTTCCGGGGCGAGGACCTGCTGACCATGAGCCCCAGGCACCGCCGGACGGTCCGGGGCCGGCAGATCGCGATGATCTTCCAGGACGCGCTGTCCGCCCTCAACCCGGTGCTCAGCGTGGGCTACCAGCTCGGCGAGATGTTCCGGGAGCACCAGGGGCTCTCGCGGGCCGAGGCGAAGACCAAGGCCGTCGAGCTGATGGACCGGGTGCGCATCCCCGCCGCCAAGCAGCGGGTCGGCGACTACCCGCACCAGTTCTCCGGCGGCATGCGCCAGCGCATCATGATCGCCATGGCGCTCTCCCTGGAGCCCGACCTGATCATCGCCGACGAGCCCACCACCGCCCTGGACGTCACCGTCCAGGCCCAGGTGATGGACCTGCTGGCCGAGCTCCAGGCCGAGTTCAACATGGGCCTGATCCTGATCACCCACGACCTCGGCGTGGTCGCCGACGTGGCCGACAAGATCGCGGTGATGTACGCGGGCCGGATCGTCGAGACCGCCCCCGTGCACCAGCTGTACGCGCGCCCGGCCCACCCGTACACCCGGGGACTGCTGGCCTCCATCCCGCGGCTGGACCAGAAGGGCCAGGACCTGCACGCCATCAAGGGCCTGCCGCCCAGCCTGCTGCGCATCCCGGAGGGCTGCGCGTTCAACCCCCGCTGCGACCGGGTGCAGGACCGCTGCCTGACCGAACTCCCGGCGCTGGTGCCGGTGGCGGACGAGGACGGGGCCGAGCTGCCGGGCCGCCGCAGCGCCTGCCACTACTGGCGGGAGACCCTGCACGGCTGAGACCGCGCACCATGGGCCGGCCGGTCTGCGCCGGGGCGCTACTTGGTGAAGCCGACGTTCTCCCAGACGATGTCGGACAGGCCCTGGGCGCCGATGTTGGCGAGGTCGGCGCGGGCGCCGTACAGCTGGGGGCGCTGGTAGAGCGGCAGGATCCCGGCCACCTTCCAGAGCTCGCCGTCGGCCTGGTTGATCGCCTCGGAGGCGGTGCCGGCGTCGGCCGCGGCGGCCGCCTGGTCGAGCGCGGCGTCCACTGCGGAGCTGCCCGCGCCGGACCGGTTGGCGGCGCTGTTCTGGACGAAGGTGGCGCGGCTGCCGCTGGCCGGGAACGGGGTGCCGATCAGCGCGTAGACGGCGAGGTCGAAGTCGTGGCGGTAGACGTACTTGGTGAAGAACTCGCTGGGGGTGGCGGTCACCGGGGTGACCTTGATGCCGACGTCCTTGAGCATCTTCGACACGGAGGCCGTCTCGTTCTGGGCCACGTCGACCCCGGCGGGCACGACCATCCGCAGGTTCAGCTCGTGGCCGTCCTTCTTGCGCACGTCGCCGTCGACCTTCCAGCCCGCCGCGTCCAGCTTGCGGGCGGCCTCGGCCGGGTCGAAGCGGGACAGGCCCAGGGAGTTGTCGCGGTAGCCGTTCTGGTTGGCGACCAGCAGGTGGTTGTTGAGCGGGACGGCGGGCCAGTCCAGGCCGTTGAGGTCGGAGCGGATCAGGGCGTCCCGGTTGATCGCCTGGAAGACGGCCTGGCGGACGGTCGCGTCGGAGAGCAGGGAGCTGCGGGCGTTCAGGGTGAGCTGCCGGAAGTCCGGTCCGCCGGCCCGGCGCACCGCGGCGCCCTTGGTGTTCTTGATGACCTGGTAGCCGGCCAGGTCCGGGCCGCTGTTGAGGAGGTCGATCTCGCCCTTGGCGAAGGCGGTGCGGGTCGCGTCGGGCAGCAGGGCGTGGAAGACGATCCGGTCCAGCATCGGCTTGTCGCCCCACCAGGTCGGGTCGGCGACCAGGGTGACGGTCTGTGCGGCCGGGTCCAGCCGTTCGACCTTGAAGGGGCCGGCGGTGAGCGGGATGGCGTCCAGGTAGGCCGAGTTGAACAGGTCCGGGGTGGCGACCTTGCTCGCGGGCAGCAGCGGGGCGTTGGCGGCGCCGTTGAACATCGACTGCCACTCGGAGAACGGCCGGTCGAAGGTCATCACGGCCTGGAAGTCGTCCTTGCCCCGCTCGACCGAGGTGACCAGCTCGAAGCCGGAGCTGCTGGAGGGGCGGTAGGCCGGGTCCTTGCCGTTCAGGGCGTGCCAGTCGGCCTCGATGTCGCGCCAGGTGATCGGGGTGCCGTCGGACCAGTGGGCCTTGGGGTTGAGCGTCCAGATGACCACCTGGTGGCCGTCCCTGACCTCGGCGTGGGCCTCCTGGAGGTAGGCCGGGTTGACGGTCTGGGTGCCGGCCGCGTCCGAGCGGAAGAAGGTCGGCAGCAGCGGCTTGCTGACCGCGATGGTCGAGGACTCGCTGCCGTCGGTCTGGATCGGCGACCACTGGTGGGAGAACTGGGTGATCGCCAGGTTCAGGGTGCCGCCCTGGCGCAGCTGGGCGCGGTCGTGGGCGTTGATGTCGACCGAGGTCAGCTTGGGTATCCCGGTGGCGCCCGGCAGGGCGTCCGGGGCGGGGGCGTCCTGCCCGGAGGAGCAGGAGCAGAGCGCGAGGGAGAGGGTCAGGACGGTGAGACCGGCGAGCAGCGCCGTCCGGTGGTGCTGGAGGCGGCGGCGGCCCATCGGCGTGGCTCCCGGGGTGACTGTGACGGATGGTGTGGCGTCACATCTTGCTGACCGGGAGGGGGAGTTGTCGAGGGGCGGGGCCGCCGCATCCGGGCGATGCGGCGGCCCCGCCCCTCGTGCGCGCCCGGTTCGTCGGCGGACGGCCCCGGACGGCGTTGCCGTCCGGGGCCGGGCGTCCGGTGTCCGGTGTCAGGCGACGGTGAACTTGAAGGTGCGGTCCTTGTCGCCGGTCTTGTCGAACAGCGAGGTGACGGCGTCCGCGACGTCCTGCGGGGTGATCGCGGCGGTCTGGCCGTTCTTCTTGGCCTTCACCTTGTCGAACGCGCCGTTGAGCTGCGAGTTCAGCGCGTCGAGGTCCCACTTGGGGGTGATCTTGCCGGAGGCGTCCGGGACCAGGGTGAGCGCCTTGGCGGCGGTCTTCGGGCCGAAGTCCCAGGTCTTGGCGCCGGCCACGAGGTGGATCTTCCCGTTGGTCACCTGCTTGCCCAGGCTGTCCGCCGCGGCCTGTAGGGCCTGGGTGGAGACCTTGGGCTGGGCGGCCGTGACGGCCAGGGCGATCGGCTGGTCGGGCTTGCCGGCGGCGCGGTCGCGGTAGGCCTGTTCGATCACGTCCAGTGCGGCGTTGGTGTCCACCGCCTGGCCGGCCTTGCCGGGGACCACGACCGGGTCGCCGTTGTCGGCGAACTTGACGTAGCCCTCCTGCAGGCCCTGGCCCGAGCCGGCCGCCAGCGAGTCCAGCGCGGCCTTGAGCTTGGCGCGGTCGACCCGGACCTCCGGGGCGACGGCCTTGTTGCCGCCCTGGATCGACTTGATCACGTCGACCGGGTTGTAGCTGTGCGCGGCCAGGCCGTCCACGGTGGCCGTGGTGTCGAAGCTCAGCCCGGCGACCGTCGGGTCGAGGTCGACGCTCTGGTCGCCGATCTTGAGCTTGAGCGGCTGCTGCCCGGCCTTGCCGACCGAGGCGTCCAGCGCGTGGATCGCCTGGTCGCGGCCGTTGCCGCCGATGTCCGTGCCGAGCACCACGGTGCCCCTGGGGATGTCGGACTGGTTGAGCATCAGGCCGGTGCCGTACGCGGCCGCACCGAGGAAGAACACCCCGCCGACGGCGTAGACGCCGAGCTTGACCAGCTTCTTCGCGCCGCCGCGCTTGGCCTTCGCCTTGGCCGGGGCGGCCGGCGCGGGCTTGTCCTTGGCGGGCGCGGGGCCGGTCGAGGGAGCGGGCCCGGGGACGGCGCCGGGGAGGAACGGGGCGGCGGAGCCGGGGTCGCCCGGCGCGGCCTGGGGGCCGGGGGCCGGCAGCGGGGTGACCTCGGTGGCCTCGGGGTCGCGGCGGGCCTTCCGGGGGCCGCCCGGGGCGGGCTGCGGGGCCGGCTGGGGCGCGCCCGGGAAGAGCCCGCCCGGGCCCGCCGGGGTGGCGAAGGGGTCCTGGCCGGGGGCGGCCGGGCGCTGGGTGGCGAACGGGTCGGTGCCGGTCGGGGCCGAGGCGAACAGGCCCGGCTGCGGGCGGCCGTCGGCGCCGTGCGGGGTGCCGTTGCGGTCCAGGCCGGGTATGGCGGCCGGGGGCTGGGCGTGCTCGCGGATCGGCGCGAAGCCGTCCACCGAGGTGTCCTCCGGGTTGGGCTCGGCCGACGGGAAGCCGCCCTGCTGCAGCCCGCCCTGCTGGAAGCCGCCCTGCTGGAGGCCCTGCTGGGGGTTGCGCTGCGGCAGCCCGCCCTGCTGCGGCGCCGGCTGCTGCGGACGTCCGCCGCGCGGGCCGCGCTGGTCGCGTCGGCCGGGCGCACCGCCCTCGGGGCCGGTCGGCGCGAACGGGTCGCCGACCGGCGCGAACGGGTCGGCGGCCTCGTACACCCCGGGCTCCCCGTCCGGGGCCCCGGCGCCGTACGGCGAGGCGGGGGCGGCCGGGGTGGGTGCGGCGCCCTGGTGCGGGGCCTTGCCCTGGGCGGGCAGCGGACGGCCGTTCGCCCGCGCGGCACCGCCGGCCGGAGCCGGGCGGGCACCGTTCGGGGCGGCCTGCGGACGGGCCTCGGCGGCGGTGCCGGGCCCGGCCGGGACCTCCGGCGCGCTCGGGGCGCCGACCGACACGGTGGCCGGGGCGGGCTCGGTGGCCGGGCCCTTCTTCTGCCGCGGCCGGAACCACGCACCGGTGGACTCGGCCTCCGAGGTCGCCGGCGGGATCGGCGGGATCTGCCACTCCGGCGGCAGGTTCGGCGGGGTGGCCGAGCCGGCGCCGCCGTCCATCACGCCGAGGACGGGCGAGGCGGGCGCGGAGCGGTGCCGCGGGCCGCCGGGCTCGGCGGACGGCGCCGGGTCGGCCTGGCCGTCATCGCCGCGGGCGGTCTCGTTCCTGACGGGGCTGCGGACCACGACCGGCGGGATCGGGCGCGAGCCGGGGATGTTGATCCGCACCCGGGTGGTCAGGGTGGTCTCGGTCTTCGGGCCGTCGTCCTCGCCGCCCGACCCGGTGTCGGCGCCGACCGCGGCCCGGTCGCCGCCGGGGCCCGCCGGGGTGCCGTAGGGCGGCGTGCCCGACGGGTAGGCGTCCGGGCCCGTGCGCCGGGGCGTCGGGTTGGCGTTGTCAGATTCGCGGCTGCTCAATGCTGCTCTGCTCCGGGTTCGCGGGCGGGCCGTGCGGCGCGACCGCGGTTCGTGGTCGCCGGGCCTGGGGCAAACGGCGGTCGGGTACGACGTACTGCGGGACCACCATACTGGGAAGAACTGAGCGGTGAACGGCTTCGGACAGATCCTGATACGTCCGGTTCCTCCGGTATGAGAGTACGGCGGAGTGGTCCTGACTGCGCGTTGTGCGCGCTACCGTACGCGGCCGCCCGCCCGGTTCAGCGAGGGGGGTTGGGCACGCCGGGGAACCAGCTGGTGCGGGTGGGCAGGGTGGCGCAGATCACGCCCAGGATCGAGCCGACGAACAGCCAGGCCAGCGATGTGGCGTTGGACCACAGCACGTTGTCGCCCTCCGGCCGCGGCACCATCATCAGCAGCATCGCCAGGAACCAGCCGCCCGCGGGCAGCGCGGCGCCCAGCCGGGTGCCGGTGACCCGCAGTCCGGCGTAGAAGGTCGCGGCGGTGGCGGCGAGCGCCAGCAGAACTCCCACGGGCGGCCACAGGGCCTGCACAAAGGATCCGCAGACCGACACCGCGATGCCCAGCAGGAAGAACAGGACATACGCCGCGATCCGGGCGGCGCGCGGGGGTTGGGGCTCGGCCAGCCGCTCCTCGCGGGTACCGAGGACGGCCACCGCGATCGAGCGGCTCTTCGGCTTGGCGGCGGGCGCGGTCATCGGGCGGTCCCCTCGCTCGGGATCGGGTCGGCTGCCCGGCCCGTCGGGTCGGTCGCCGGGCCCGCGGCGTCGGTGTCGAGGCCCGCGAAGAGGTCGCGCTCGGGCCGTTCCGGCCCGGCCTGGCCGCGCACCAACTGGTAGTACTCGGTGGCGAACAGCGGCTGGCCGAGGTGGTTGGAGAGCGCGAAGGAGGCGCCGGCCACGGTGATCTGGGTGGCGTGCGCGGTCAGCGCGGCGGCCTTGGCCGCGGCGTACCCGGTGCCGTCCAGCACGGTGGTGACCACCTCGTCGGCCACCACCCCGGGGACGTCGGCGGGCTGGGCGACGCCCGGGAACGACGCCTCGGCGGCGGTCGCGGCGAGCCCGGCGTCGAGCACCGTGCGGGGCATCCGGTTCCAGTACACCTTGGCGATCCGCCAGGCGGCGCCCAGCTCGGGGCGGTGCGCCGGGTCGGCGGCCAGCTCGTAGGCGCGCATCGCGACCCGGTGCGCCTGGATGTGGTCCGGGTGCCCGTAGCCGCCGTTCTCGTCGTACGTGACCAGCACCTGCGGCCGCACCTCGCGGACCACGGCGACCAGGTGGTCCGCCGCCTCGTCCACGTCCGCCCGCCAGAAGCAGCTTGGGGCGTCGTTCTCGGGCACGCCCATCATCCCGGAGTCGCGGTAGCGCCCCGGCCCGCCGAGGAAGCGGAAGTCGGTGACGCCGAGGGCGTGCATGGCCCCGGTCAGCTCGCCGATCCGGTGGGCGCCGAGGGTGTCGTCCCGATCGGCCGTCAGGTGGGCGAGCCCGGGCGGGATCACCTCGCCGCCCTCGCCGAGGGTGCAGGTCACCAGCGTCACCCGGGCGCCCTCGGCGGTGTACCTGGCCATGGTGGCGCCGTTGCCGATCGACTCGTCGTCGGGATGGGCGTGCACCAGGAGGAGGCGGCGGCCGGTAGTCGCGGTCATGGGAGGAAGCCTAACCACCGGCCCGCAGGGGTCAGAGCTTCAGGCCGTTGATCATTCCGGCGAGGTTGCTGGTGACCTGGCTGATCGACGGCGCGATCGAGCTGGACGCCAGGTAGAAGCCGAGCAGCGCGCAGACGATGGCGTGCGACAGCTTGAGGCCGGAGCGGCGGATCATCACCACCACGATGACGAGCATCAGCACGGCTGCGGAGATGTTCATGGCCATGTGGGCTCATACCCCTTCTCGGGTGCCGGCCCCTGGGGAGGGCGGCGGTGGGACCGTACGGGAACCGGGGTCGGGTGACCCGGGCCCGGGACGGGGCCCGACGATCACCCGTCCTGATCAGTCATACCCGATGGGTAAGGGGAGCATTACATTCAGTGAGTCCGCGCGCGCCGGGGCATCGGGGCACTCGTGGGGCGCATGGGCCGGTCGGAGGGGGTATGGCGCCCTTTGGGGCATCCTCGGGGGTGATGCTCCGAACGAGTGATCGTCAGTCACCCGGCAGTGGGAGTCGGCCGTCGTAGGGTCTGGTGCCATGACCTCCCACACCCCTGCGGACACCTTCCCCCGGCAGTACGCGCGGACCCAGCGCTACACCGTCGGCGCCCCCCGCTCCTTCTCCGTCGTACCGGACGGCTCGCGGGTCGTCTTCCTCCGCTCCGGCTCGGGCGGCGGCCGGGCCAACCTGCTCTGGACCCTCGACACCGCCACCGGCGAGGAGCGGATCGCCGCCGACCCGGCCGTGCTGCTCGACGGCGGCGAGGAGGACCTCTCGCCGGCCGAGAAGGCGCGCCGCGAGCGCAGCCGGGAGGGCTCGGCCGGCATCGTCGGCTACGCCCTGGACGCCGACGGCACCCGGGCCGCCTTCGCGCTGTCCGGCCGGCTGTTCATCGCCGACCTGGCCACCGGCGGCACCGCCGAACTGCCCGCCGTCGGCCCGCTGCTGGACCCGCGGCTGTCCCCGGACGGCGCCCACGTCGCCTACGCCAACACCGCCGGCGAACTGCGGCTGACCCGCACCGACGGCGGCGGCGACCGGGCGCTCGCCGAGCCGGACGGCCCGAACGTCACCTGGGGCCAGGCCGAGTTCATCGCCCAGGAGGAGATCGACCGCGACCGCGGCTTCTGGTGGTCCCCGGACGGCGAGCGGCTGCTGGCCGAGCGCGCCGACGACAGCCCGGTGCGCCGCTGGTGGATCGCCGACCCGGCCAACCCGGACCGCGAGCCCGCCGAGGTGGCCTACCCGGCGGCCGGCACCGCCAACGCCGAGGTCGGCCTCTGGGTGCTCGACCTGCACGGCGGGCGCACCGAGGTGGCCTGGGACCACGAGGCCTTCCCGTACCTGGCCCGGGTGCACTGGTCCGAGGGCGGCGTGCCGCTGCTGCTCGTCCAGTCCCGCGACCAGCGCGCCCAGCGGATCCTCGGCCTGGACGTGACCACCGGCGCCACCGAGGTGCTGTTCGAGGAGCGCGAGGAAGCCTGGCTGGAGGCCTTCCCGGGCGTGCCGGCCTGGACCCCGGACGGCAAGCTGGTCCGGATCTCCGACCACGGCGGGGTGCGGGCGCTGGTGGTCGGCGACCGGGCCGTCACCGGGGCCGACCTGCACGTCCGGTCGGTGGTCGCGGTCACCGCGCGGGAGGTGTTCTTCAGCGCCTCCGGCGGCGTCGGGGAGACCGACCCCGAGCCCGGCTGGATCGCCGTCGGCCGGATCAGCCACGACGGCAAGGACCTGGCCTGGGAGTCCGCCAACGGCCGCCCGTTCACCTCCGTCACCAGCGCGGTGCACGCCGGCGGGATCACCGTCCGGGCCACCGCCGAGCCCGACCTGCCCGGCACGCTGGTGCAGGTCGCCCGCGACCTGCCGGAGGGGGTGGTGGTCGACGACGTCGCCACCGTCGCCTCGTACGCCGAGACCCCGGTCATCACCGCCCGCCCGGTGTTCCGCTTCGCCGGCGAGCGCCGCATCCCGGCCGCCGTCTTCCTGCCCACCGGCTACGACCGCGAGCGCGACGGCCTGCTGCCCGTCCTGATGGACCCGTACGGCGGCCCGCACGGCCAGCGCGTCGTCCAGGCGCACAACCCGCACCTCAACTCGCAGTGGTTCGCCGACCAGGGCTTCGCGGTGGTCGTCGCCGACGGGCGCGGCACCCCCGGGCGCGGACCGGCCTGGGAGAAGTCCATCGCCTTCGACTTCGCCGGCGCCACCCTGGACGACCAGGTGGAGGCCCTGCGGGCACTCGCCGACGAATTCCCGCTGGACCTCGACCGGGTCGCGATCCGCGGCTGGTCGTACGGCGGCTACCTCGCCGCCCTCGCCGTGCTGCGCCGCCCCGACGTGTTCCACGTGGGGGTCGCCGGGGCGCCGGTGACCGACTGGGAGCTGTACGACACCCACTACACCGAGCGCTACCTGGGCCACCCGGCCGAGCGGCCCGAGGTGTACGAGGCCAACTCGCTGAACAAGTACGCGGCCGGTCTCGAGCGCCCGCTGATGATCATCCACGGCCTCGCCGACGACAACGTGGTGGCCGCCCACACCCTGCGGCTCTCCTCGGCGCTGCTCGCCGCCGGGCGCCCGCACACCGTGCTCCCGCTGTCGGGCGTCACCCACATGACGCCCCAGGAGGAGGTCGCGGAGAACCTGCTGCTGCTCCAGGTCGACTTCGTGAAGCGCTCGCTGGGCCTGTAGGGCCTGTAGGCCCTCCGGGTGGGCCGTCGTGCCTCCGGCATGACATCCGTCATACCGAAGGCACGACGGCCGGCACTGCCGCCGGCCCCGGCCCGGGCGGGACCCTGAGGTGGTGCGGACGGCTCCGCACGGAACACCACCAGGGAGAGGAGCCGGGCGATGGTTACCGAGGTGGCCGCCTTCCGCGGCGTCGGCAAGAGCTACGGGCGGGTGCGCGCCGTGGAGGGGCTGGACCTCGTGCTGCGGCCGGGCGAGACCGTCGCCCTGCTCGGCCCGAACGGCGCCGGGAAGTCCACCAGCCTGGACCTGCTGCTCGGCCTGCGCGAACCCGACCGGGGCAGCGTCACGCTGTTCGGCGGCACCCCGCGGGCGGCGATCGCGGACGGCCGGGTCGGCGCGATGCTGCAGAGCGGCGGGCTGATGACCGACGTCAAGGTCCGCGAGCTGGTCGAGCTCGCCTGCAAGGTCCACCCGCGCGGCCGGTCGGTCGCGGAGGTGCTGGCCGACGCAGGGGTCGGGGAGATCGCCGAGCGCCGGGTGGACAAGCTGTCCGGCGGCCAGGAGCAGCGGGTCCGCTTCGCCCTGGCGGTCGCCGGCGACAGCGACCTGATCGTGCTGGACGAGCCCACCACCGGCATGGACGTCAGCGTCCGGCAGGCGTTCTGGGCCAGTATCCGCGCGCAGGCCGACGCCGGGCGCACGGTGCTGTTCGCCACCCACTACCTGGAGGAGGCGGACTCGATCGCCGACCGGGTCCTGGTGCTGCACCGGGGCCGGCTGATCGCCGACGGCAGCTCCGCCGAGATCAAGGCGCGCGCCGGGGCCCGCCGGATCGCCTTCGAACTCCACGACGTGGACGGCGAGTTCGACGAGGCCGTGCTGCGCTCCCTGCCGGGCGTGCAGTCGCTGGACGTCACCGCCCGCGTCCCCGGAGTGCGGACGGTGCGGATCCGGACCGCGGACGCCGACGCCGGCGTCGCCGGGATCTACCGGGCGGGCCTGTACCCGCGCGGGCTGGAGGTCACCGGGGTCGGCCTGGAGCAGGCCTTCCTGACCATCACGGGCGAGCTGGACCGCCGGGCCGACGCCGAGAAGGAGAGCGTGCGATGACCACCCTGATCAAGCTGGAGATCCTGCGGACCCTGCGCAACCGGCGCTACCTGTTCTTCACCGTCCTCTACCCGGCGCTGATGTACGTCTTCTTCATCAACGCCTACGGCTCCGGCAACCAGGCTGGCGGCCTGCCCGTGAAGACCTACTTCATGGTGTCGATGGCCACCTTCGGCGCGGTCGGCGCGGTGCTCACCGGCAGCGCGCAGCGGATCTCGCTGGAGCGCAAGAGCGGCTGGACGCGCCAGCTGCGGCTGACCGCGCTGCCGGGCCGGGCGTACACCGTCGGCAAGATCGCGGCGACCGCGGTGACCACGCTGCCGGCGATCCTGGTGGTCTTCGCGGTCGGGGCGGCCCAGGGCGTCTCGCTGAGCGTGCCGCAGTGGATCGGGCTGGTGGCCGCGCTCTGGCTGGGCAGCTTCGTGTTCGCCGCGCTGGGGGTGGCGCTGGGCTACGCGGCGGCGCCGGACGCGGTGCAGCCGATCGTGATGATCACCTACATGGCGATGGCGCTGCTCGGCGGCACCTGGTTCCCGGTGAGCGGCTCGCTGGAGAAGTTCGCCCGCTTCAACCCGGTGTTCCTGTACAACAAGCTGGCCACCTTCACCCAGCCCGGGCATTCCCTGGACCTGGTCGCGGTCGCCGGACTGGCCGCCTTCTTCGCGGTGTTCGCGGCGGGTGCAGCGGTGCTGTACCGCCGTGACACCCGCCAGGCATGATGATCGACATGACTGACGCGCGCCGGACCAGGCACCCCGATGAACCGCTCGAGGCCGGCCCGGCGCGCCCCTCCTTCATGAACGTCCCCGGCGCCCCGGTGGAGACCCGGCGCCAGATGACCATCAAGGTCGCCTGGATGCTGCTGTGGATGACCTACCTGCTCTACCCGGCGGGCAACCTGCTGAACGGCGGCCACAGCGCGGCGGAGCAGGTGTTCGGCTGGATCTGCCTGGCGGTCTTCGTGGTCGCCTACGTCCTGCTGGTGATCTTCCGCTCGCAGGCGGGCATGAAGCCGCGGGCCTGCCAGGTGATCGTCGGGACGATGACCGTGCTCGCCGTGGCCGCCTCCGCGGTGCTCGGCGGCGCGTTCCTGACCATGTTCATCTACGCCTCGGTGTGCCTCGCGGTGATCACCCCGCCGAAGCACGCGCTGCGCTTCCTGGTCGCCATGGGCGCGCTGACCGCCGGAACCGGCCTGGTGACCCACGCCGACACCGACAACACCACCACCTTCGCCCTCAGCGCCTTCCTCTCCGGCGTCGCGATGACCGGCCTGCAGCGGCTGGTCGCCACCATGAAGGAACTGCGCGAGGCCCGGGCCGCCGTCGCCCACCTGGCCGCCTCCGAGGAGCGGCTGCGGCTCGCCCGCGACCTGCACGACCTGCTCGGGCACTCGCTCTCGCTGATCACCCTGAAGAGCGAGCTGGCCGGCCGGTTCATGGACGCGGGCAAGGACGAGGCGGCGCGGGCGCAGGTCGCCGAGATCGAGCAGGTCGCCCGGCAGTCGCTGATCGACGTGCGGGAGGCCGTGACCGGCTTCCGCCGTCCCACCCTGCCGGTCGAACTCGCCGCCGCCCGCACCGCCCTGTCCGCCGCGCAGGTCCGGCTGGAGGCCGCGCCGGAGCTGGTGGACGCCTGGCCGTCGCTGGCCGACGAGGAGGCGGGCGCGCTCGCCTGGGCGCTGCGCGAGGCCGTCACCAACATCGTCCGGCACGGCGAGGGCGCCACCGTCTGCACCGTGACGGCGGACGAGAGCTGGGAGGGCGGCGGCGAGCGGTACGCCGTCCTGGAGATCACCGACAACGGGCCCGGCCCGGGCAAGTCCCAGCCGGGGAACGGGCTCTCCGGCCTGGAGGAGCGCCTCGCCCTGGTCGGCGGGCACCTGGAGACCGGCCCGGGGGAGCGCGGCAAGGGCTTCCGGCTGCGGGCCTCGGTGCCGCTGCGGACGGTGCCCGCGCCGACCTCCGGGTCCTCGAAGGTCTCCTAGGGCACTGGGGTCAGGCGCCGTCCAGGTCGCGGTGGTAGCGGACGCCGGGACGGCCGTCGAGGAGGCACTCCCCGGTGGCCGTGAACCCGTTGCGGGTGAGGACGGCCGCCGAGGCCGGGTTGTCGAGGGTGGTGGCGGCCGTCAGCGAGCGCAGGCCGTAGTCGCGGGCGGCGACCCGGCGGGCCAGGGCGACGGCGGCGGTGGCGACGCCCCGGCCCGCCGCGGACTCGGTGACGCGGTAGCCGAGTTCGGCGCCGCCGTCCACGAGGTCCATCAGATTGAGCCGGCCGACCAGCGTGCCGTCCGCGTCCAGGACGAGGTGGAACCGGCAGACGCCCGCCGCCTGTTCGGCGAGCAGGGCGGCGTGCCGGCCGGCGAACCCGGTCGCGGTGAAGTAGGCGTCACCGCGGTCGGGCACGGTCCGGGCGAACCAGGCGCGGTTGGCGAGTTCGAAGGCCAGCACGGCGTCGGCGTGGTCGGGGCGCAGCGGCTCCAGGGTCAGCATCCGGCCAGTGTGCTGCGCAGGGCCTCGGTGAGCCAGCCGAATACCTCGCGCAGGCCCTCCGGCACCGGCCAGCCGTTGATGACGGCCAGCAGCTGCCAGTAGCGCTCGGCGCGCGGGTCGTCGGCGGTGGTGAGGCGCTCCAGCAGCCAGGAGCGGAGGGCGGGGTCGTCGGGGCGCTCGAAGGTCTCGGCGTAGGCGGCGGTGAGGGTGTCCAGGACGGGGCCGGCGGCCGGGGAGGAGGGCGCGATGCCCTCGGCCAGGGCCGCGCCGACCACCGTCCGTACGGTCTCGGTCAGTGCCGCGTGCAGCCCGCCCTTGTCGCCGTCCGCCCGTTCGACGGCCTGGTGCTCGGCCATCCGCCGCACCGCCGCCCGGAAGTCCGGGTCCTGGACGAGTTCGCCCAGCTCGACCCAGGCCTCGACCTGCTCCGGCCGCGGCTCGTCCGGCAGTTCGGGCATCGCCGAGCGCAGCATCTCGACGAACTCGGGGTTGGCGTCCAGGCCGCCGAAGGTCTCGTCGATGAAGTCGTGGACGAGCCGGCGGCGTTCGGTGTCGGACAGTCGGGCGAGCTTGTGCATGAGTGTCATCTCCTCCGGGGTGGACGAACGTTGGGCGACCGCGAGCAGGACGGCCCGGCGCAGTCGCAGAGTGCTGATCTGCACCTCCAGGGCTTCCGCGTGCGCCGCGACGACCTCGTGCAGCGGGGCCTGGCGCTCCAGCACCCGGCGGATCGCGGGCAGGTCGAGCCCGAGTTCGCGCAGGGTACGGACCAGGTCCAGCCGGGCGAGGGCGTGGATGTCGTAGCGGCGGTAGCCGGCGGTGGTGCGGTCGGTGGGCGGGACGAGCCCGGTGTCGGCGTAGAACCGGATGGCCTTGACGGTGAGTCCGGTGCGCCGGGAGAGGTCGCCGATCGAGTAGAGCGTTTCGCTGCCGTCCATGGGGACCACTGTGGGGTCTCCCCCTGCCGGAGACTCAAGCCCCTTTCCCTCTAAGGTCATGGCCATGGGTACTGCAGAGAACGGCCCCGGGATCCGCGTGCTGCTCGCCGAGGACCAGGGGATGGTCCGGGAGGCGCTGGCGGCGCTGCTCGGGCTGGAGGGGGACATCGACGTCGTGGCGCAGGTCGGCCGCGGGGACGAGGTGGTGGCGGCGGCGCTGGCGAACGACGTGCAGGTCGCCGTGCTGGACATCGAGATGCCGGGCATGACGGGCATCGAGGCGGCCGCCGAACTGCGCCGCCGGGCGCCGGGGACGCGGGTGGTCATCGCGACGACCTTCGGCCGCCCCGGCTACCTGCGCCGGGCGATGGAGTCCGGTGCGGACGCCTTCCTGGTGAAGGACGCGCCCGCGTCCGAGCTGGCCGAGGCGATCCGCCGGGTGCTGCGCGGCGAGCGGGTCATCGACCCGGTGCTGGCGGCGGCCGCGCTGGCCGAGGGCGCCAATCCGCTGACCGCGCGCGAGCGGGACGTGCTGGGCGCGGCCGCGGACGGCGCGGTGAACGCGGACATCGCCAAGCGGCTGCACCTCTCGGAGGGGACGGTCCGCAACTACCTCTCGATGGCGATCCAGAAGACCGAGGCCCGCAACCGCACCGAGGCGGTCCGGGTCGCCCGCGAGAAGGGCTGGCTCTGAACGGCTAGTTCAGCCGGTGGCGGGCTGCCCGGGCCTCCTGGCGGACCTTGGCGGCGGCGTCCGGGTCGTAGGCGTCCAGGATCCGCGCGTAGTCGTCCATCTCCGCCGCGCCGCCGAGGAAGTCGCCCATCCGGACCAGGAGTTCGGCCCGTTCCAGGCGGAGCTGGGCCGGGTGCCGGGGGAGCAGCAGGGCGAGTTCGGTGGCCCACAGCTGGGTGCGGGCCTGTTCGGGCCGGTCGGCGGCCCAGGCCCGGATGTTGCCGAGCACCCGGAGCACGATGTCCAGCGGCTGGGCGGGGGTGAGCAGCGCGGGGGTGAAGTCGTGTCCGGAGGCGGCGATCAGGTGTTCGACGTCGGCCGGGTCGAGCAGCCGCCCGCCGTGGAAGGGGTCGGCGAGGACGTATTCCTCGCCGCCGCCCGGGCCGCCGACCGCGACGATGAAGTGGCCGGGCAGGGCGATGCCGTGCACGGTGAGACCGGCCCGGCGGCCGACGGCCGTCCACACCAGCGAGAGCATGATCGGCAGTCCGCGCCGGCGCCGCAGCACGTCGGGCAGCAGTGAGGACTCCAGCCGCCGGTAGTCGGACTGGCGTCCGTGGAAGCGCTCCCGCCCGCCGAGCACGGCGGCGAGCAGCGCGGCGGTCTCCTCCGGTCCGGACGGCGAGCGTTCGGCCACGGCGAGCCGGACGGCCGCCGCGTGCCGGTCGAGCGCGGCCTCGCAGGCGGCCAGCAGGGTGTCCACGCCGGGCGGTTCGCCCGGATCGCCCGGGTCGAGGACCGGGACGTGCTCGGCGGCGGCGAGCAGGCAGAGCAGCACTGGGTCGGGCTGCTCGGCGCGGGCGGCGGTCCGGAAGCGGTCTCTGCTCTGCTCGGTCACGGTGACGGCGACGGCCTTCGTACGACGGACGGACAAGCGGACATACCAGGATGGAACGGTCGGGCGGCTACTCCTGCGGAAGGAGTGCGTAGTGGTAAGTGTGACTGGTCGTGAAGCCGAGTCCGTCATAGAGCGCCCGCGCACCGTCGTTCTCCGCCTCGACCTGCAAGTACGCGCCGCTCGCCCCCTCCTCCGCCGCGCGGGCGGCGAGCACCGCCATGACCGCGGTCGCCAGCCCGGCCCGCCGGGCGTACGGCTGCACCTCGATCGCGCCGAAGCAGGCCCACGGGCCGTCGATGACGCAGCGTCCGATCGCAAGCGGGGGCTGCCCGGGGGCGCCGGGCGCGGTGGCGAACCAGACCGAGGGGCCGCCGTGCAGCACCTGCCGGGCCGCCGCGCGCACCGCCGGGTCCTCGCTCAGCTTCCCGTACAGCGACAGCCAGGCGTCGTCCGCGGTCCGGGCGAGCCGTACGCGGTCGTGCCCGGCGCCGGCCCGGGCCACCGCGGCCAGCGGGGCGGTGCGCACCTGGGTGGGGGAGCGCGGCGGGCCGAGCAGCGGCCGGAGCCGATCGTCCGTCCCGGGGGTGACCACCTCGACCAGGGCGGGCAGCCCGCGCGCCGCGTACCAGTCCCGGACGGCGGTCAGGGCGGCCGGCAGCGGCCGGCCCGGGTCGCCGAGCGCCTGGACGGAGTTGGCGCGCTGGGTGAACCCGGCGGCCGCGCGCAGCGTCCACTCGCCGAGCGCCTCCTGCTCGACCCCGGGCCAGCCGCGCCCGGCGGTCCGCTGCAGCTCGACCGGCGTGGCGGCGGGCAGCGGCGCGCGCCGGGCCGGGAACAGCGGCACGACCTTGCCCGCGACCAGCAGCTTCTCCGGGAAGGCGACCGGTCCGCCCGAGCGGGGCTCGACCGTCAACCCGTGATCGTCCCACGATGTGAGCACGCCGATCACATCGCGGAACACCGGACGGTCGTCCACGAACTCGGAGAGGCGTCGCACGGAGACCCGAAGTCCCACGTCAGAGCGATCTATCCGGACTTCCGGACGGCGTTCCAGCTGGTCTCGGGTCATGATCCGGCCACCTCCTGTGCATTTGCCTGCTCCGACCCGCGATACTAGGGGCGGGCATCGACGACGCCGCGCTCACCGCGCACGGCAGCAGAACAGAACGGGCCGCCAGGCCCTTCCGAGGAGGAACGACAGCGTGACCTACGTCATCGCGCAGCCTTGTGTCGACGTGAAGGACAAGGCGTGCATCGAAGAGTGCCCGGTTGACTGCATCTACGAGGGCCAGCGTTCCCTCTACATCCACCCGGATGAGTGTGTCGACTGCGGCGCTTGCGAGCCGGTCTGCCCGGTCGAGGCGATCTTCTACGAGGACGACACTCCGGAGGAGTGGAAGGACTACTACAAGGCGAACGTCGAGTTCTTCGACGACCTGGGCTCGCCCGGCGGCGCCTCCAAGCTCGGCCTGATCGAGCGGGACCACCCGTTCATCGCCGCGCTGCCGCCGCAGAACGCCGACCACTGACGATCGGTGGCTACTGAGCTGTGAACACCAACAGCACGCGCGCGCCGTTCCCGGGCCACCCGGGGGCGGCGCGCCGCGTTTCCGACCGGCTCCCGGTGTTCCCCTGGGACAAGCTGGAGCCCTACAAGGCCACCGCCGTCGCCCACCCCGGTGGCCTCTGCGACTTCTCCGTCGGCACCCCCGTCGACCCGGTCCCCGAGCTGATCCAGAAGGCGCTGGCGGCCCACACCGACACGCCGGGCTACCCGACCGTCTGGGGCCCGCTGGAGCTGCGCGAGGCGATCGCCGGCTGGCTGAACCGCCGCTGCGGCGCCGTGGTCGGCCCGCGGGCCGTCCTGCCGACCGTCGGCTCCAAGGAGCTGGTGGCCTCGCTGCCGACCCAGCTCGGCCTCGGCCCGGGCGACCAGGTCGCCTACCCGCGACTGGCCTACCCGACCTACGAGGTGGGCGCACGGCTGTGCGGCGCCGAGCCGGTCGAGTACGACTCGGTGGACGAGCTGGACGGCTCCCGGGTGCGCCTGCTCTGGGTGAACTCGCCGTCCAACCCGACCGGCCGGGTGCTCGGCGCGGCCGAGCTGCGCCGCGCCGTCGAGTGGGCCCGGGAGCACCGGGTGCTGCTGGTCAGCGACGAGTGCTACTTCGAGCTGGGCTGGGAGGCCGAGCCGGTCTCCGTCCTGCACCCGGACGTCTGCGGTGGCGACCATGAGGGCCTGCTGGCCGTCCACTCGCTCTCCAAGCGCTCCAACCTGGCCGGCTACCGCGCGTCCTTCGTGGCGGGCGACCCGGTCGTGGTCGGGGAGCTGCTGGGGGTGCGCAAGCACGGCGGCATGATCGTGCCTGCGCCCGTCCAGGCGGCGACGATCGCGGCGCTCGCGGACGACGCGCACGTGGCCGAGCAGCGGGACCGCTACGCGGCCCGGCGTTCGGCGCTGCGCGCGGCGCTGGAGGCGTACGGCTTCCGGGTCGAGCACTCCGAGGCGAGCCTGTACCTGTGGGCGACCCAGGACCGCCCGTGCTGGGAGACCGTGGCCGAACTGGCCGGGCTGGGCATCCTGGTGGCGCCCGGTGACTTCTACGGGCCGTCCGGCGGCAACTTCGTGCGGGTCGCGTTCACCGCGACCGACGAGCGGGTCGCCGCGGCCGTGGAGCGGCTGACCGCGGCGCGCTGACGGTACGACGGAGGGGCCGGTGTTCCGAAACGGAACACCGGCCCCTCCTGCGTGTGCGGGCCTCGGCTGGGTCGCCGCGGCCGACTGCGGACCGACGAGCGGACCGACGGCGGTCCTACAGCGGCAGGCCGCTGATGCTGCCGCCGTTCACGCCGTTCAGCAGGCCGCCGACCGGGCCGAGCGCGCCGGTGAGGCCGGAGAGCGGGTTGTTCGGGCCGAGGTCGGCGCCGCCGAGGCGGTTGGCCGAGCCGTGCTCCGCGAGGCCGAGGACGTCGGTGGCGGGCAGGCCGCCGGGCAGCGCGTGCTCGACCGAGCCGAGCGGCAGGGCGCGCTCCACGGCGCTGGTCGGCAGCGCGTCGGTGACGGCGTTGGTGCTGGGGACGGCGCTGGAGAGCTTGTCGGCACCGGGAACCGCGTGAGCGAGGGCGCCCGCCTGGCCGAGGCCGCCGACCGGGCTGGTGTCGGCGTTGGCGCTGCGGGTGCCCATGCCCTTGCCGGTGACGGCCTCGCCGAGCTTGCCCGCCAGCGCCGAGGCGACCTTCGGGGTGACGGCGGAGAGCTGGCCGGTGGTGGCGGCGGTCTGGTCCACCGGGGCGGTCAGCGAGCTGGCCTTCTCGTTCGCCTCGGGGAGCTGGTGGGCGACGATGTTCCCGGCGGCGTCGGCGGAGGCCGGTACGCCCGCGGCGACGGTGGCGGCACCGGTGGTGCCGGCCGCCTGTCCGAGCTGGTGGGTGGTGTGCTGCAGGGTCGAACCGGTGTCGGTGTTGGTCAGCTGTCCCAGCGGCGCCGCGAGGTCGCTCTTGGGAAGAAGGGCGTCCCCGCCCAGGGCGGACGCGGAGCCGGCCGCGACCAGCGGGGTCGCTCCGGCCGCCACGACGAGCGCGGCCTGGGCGATCCGGCGCGTGAGGGAGTGAGACATGAGGCTCCTCGAAGGGGTCTGGGTCCGTCCCGTCCGCCGGGTGGACGATCCGGGTGCGGACGGGACCTGGCGGACGACGTTGTTACCGCTTGAGAAGCCAGAAGGTTTCGGCCGGTGCAAGGAAAGTGCCTGACCGACCATCGGATCGTACGACCGCAGCGGAGGCCCGTCCCCGATCCGCGGGAGGCCGTCGGACCGGCCCGGGGCAAGGGAAGTGACGGTTCTCCATCGGGGGCCGCCGGGGCGGGCGGGCGGTCCACCGGGGTTGACCGCAATCACCCGTCCGGCGGCTACCCGAACATGAGTGCGTCAGCTCTTCCCGTACGGGGCCAGGGTGACCTGGACGAGCTTGGTCGACGTCCCCGAGGTCTGGGTCTGCCAGCCGTCCTCCGACTCGGTCTTGCGCCAGATCTTCCCGTCGTAGGCGACCGTCGCGATGCCCAGCTGCTGGGCCTGGGCGACCGCCCAGTGGGCCACCTCCCAGCCGCTGGCCCGCTCCGCGGACGCCCCGGCGTCGCCCCCGGCGTCCGCCGAGGTGGTCAGCGCGGCGGCGGCCGGGTCCGGGGTCAGCGCGACGGCGTTCTCCGCGCCCTTGATCGTCGAGGTGTAGCCGGTGGCCGGGGTGACGGTGCGGCCGAACTCCCGGCGCACCCGGTCCGACAGCACCTGGGTGCGGTCCGGCTGCGCGGCCGGGGTGGCCGAGGCGCCGGCCGTCGGGGAGGGCGCGTCCGCCGGGTCCGGCTTGGCGTAGTCCTTCACCACGCAGCTGAACGAGGCGGGCTCGCGGCCGGCCAGCGCCGAGGTGAGCAGGGTCGCCTTGGTCTCGTGCTTGGCGTACGCCTGCGGGTAGCCGCTCTTCTGCACCGCCTGGGCCGCGTCGGTCAGCGGCAGCCGGGTGTAGCCGGGCACCTTGACCAGGCCGTCCAGGAACTTGTTGGTGGCGTACACCGGGTCCGCGATCTGCTCCGGGGTGCCCCAGCCCATCGAGGGCCGCTGCTGGAACAGGCCGATCGAGTCCCGGTCGCCGCCGGCCAGGTTGCGCAGCTTGGACTCCTGCATCGCGGTCGCCAGCGAGATCGCCGTCGCCCGGTCGGGCAGGTTCCGCGCCCGCGCCACCGCGGCGATCGTCGCCGCGTTGGCGGCCTGCGGCAGCTCCAGCGTGCCGCTGCCGGCCGCGGTCTTCACGGTGCACTCCTCCGTGGCGCCCTGCCGGAAGCCGAACCACCAGATCCCGACCACCGCCAGGCCCGCGACCATCGCCAGGCCGAGCAGCCCGACCAGCACGAGCAACAGCGCGCGGACCGGACCGCGACGGCGGGGCGCCACTTCGTCGCCCAGCTCGTCGCCCAGCTCCTCGCTGTTCCTTCTCCTGGCCACCGTCGCCCCTCTCGCGCCCGCCTTCTTGATCCGACACCGTACCCACTCGGACGGATGTGCGGCGCAATCCGGTTGCCGAACCGGAGGCGTTCCATGTCACAGAACGACCACACGGAGTGCACAAGCGACGGCACTAGGCTGACGCCATGAGCAGCCCGAACCCGACGCCCTTGGACCTGACCATCGACGGTGGGGCGCTGACCGCCCGGCTCGTCGACTTCCCCTCGGTGAGCGGCGACGAGCAGGCACTCGCCGACGCCGTCGAGGCCGCCCTGCGCGGCTACCCGCACCTGACCGTGGACCGCTACGGCAACAACGTGGTTGCCCGGACGAACCTGGGCCGCGCCGAGCGCGTCGTGCTGGCCGGCCACCTGGACACCGTGCCGATCGCCGACAACCTGCCCTCCTACGTCGACGGCGACCTGCTCTACGGCTGCGGCACCTCGGACATGAAGTCCGGCGTGGCCGTGGCGCTGCGGCTCGCCGCCACCCTGCCCGAGCCCAACCGCGACCTCACCTACGTGTTCTACGACTGCGAGGAGGTGGAGGCCCACCGCAACGGCCTCGGCCACCTCGCCAAGGACCGCCCGGACTGGCTGGCCGCCGACTTCGCGGTGCTGATGGAGCCCAGCGGCGCCATGGTCGAGGGCGGCTGCCAGGGCACCCTGCGGGCCCAGATCCGGCTCAGCGGCGTGCGCGCCCACGCGGCCCGCAGCTGGCTCGGCGACAACGCCATCCACCACGCCGCCGAGGTGCTCACCCGGCTGGCGACCTACGAGCCGCGCCGGGTGGAGATCGACGGCCTGGAGTACCGCGAGGGCCTCAACGCGGTGCGGATCGACGGCGGCGTGGCCGGCAACGTGATCCCGGACGAGTGCGTCGTCACGATCAACTTCCGCTACGCGCCGGACCGCAGCGAAGCCGAGGCGGAGAAGCACGTCCGCGAGGTCTTCGACGGCTTCGAGCTGACCGTGACCGACTTCGCCCCCGGCGCCCTCCCCGGCCTGTCCCAGCCGGCCGCGCAGGCCTTCCTGGCGGCCACCGGCGGCCAGGCCCGGGCCAAGTTCGGCTGGACCGACGTCGCCCGGTTCAGCGCGCTCGGCGTCCCGGCGGTCAACTACGGCCCCGGCGACCCGAACTTCGCCCACAAGCGGGACGAGCACTGCTCGCTGACCGCCATCGCCGAGACCGAGGACCGCCTGCGGGCCTGGCTGACCAGCTGAATCGAAAGCGTTCGCGGTCGATCCGCAGGCCGGTCGAACGCCACCTTCCGGTTGCCCAACCGACCTTCCCCCGTTGCCTGAAATCGGGGGGAGGTCGGCGTAGGGTTTCGTCATGACAGGCACAGGAGACGACAAGCAGTACGGACACGGCCCCGAGCAGGTCGGCGTGCCGCGGAAGAAGAAGGCCTGGCCCGAGAAGCAGAAGGGCCCGGTGCTCGTACGCCGGGACCAGGTCGGAACCAGCACCACGGACCAGCGCCTGCTGGACACCACGGGCCCCACCGACTGGCTGCACACCGATCCCTGGCGGGTGCTGCGGATCACCTCCGAGTTCGTCGAGGGCTTCGGCGCCCTCGCCGAACTCCCGCCCGCGATCAGCGTGTTCGGCTCGGCCCGGACGCCGGCCGACTCGCCCGAGTACGAGGCCGGGGTGGCCATCGGCCGGGCCCTCGCCGAGGCCGGCTACGCGGTGATCACCGGCGGCGGCCCGGGCGCGATGGAGGCCGCCAACCGCGGCGCCACGGAGGCCGGCGGCCTCAGCGTCGGGCTCGGCATCGAGCTCCCCTTCGAGCAGGGGCTCAACGAGTTCGTCGACCTCGGGTTGAACTTCCGTTACTTCTTCGTCCGCAAGACGATGTTCGTGAAGTACGCCCAGGGCTTCGTGGTGCTGCCCGGCGGCCTCGGCACGCTGGACGAGCTGTTCGAGGCGCTCACCCTGGTGCAGACGAAGAAGGTCACCCGCTTCCCGGTGATCCTCTACGGCAGCGCCTACTGGGGCGGCCTCTACGAGTGGCTGAAGAACACCCTGGTCGCGCAGGGCAAGGCGGCCCCGCGCGACCTGGAGCTGTTCCACATCACCGACGAGATCGACGAGGTCCTGAAGATCCTCGCCGACGCCCGCCGACCCGCGAACGAGATCTAGCGGCGCTTGGGGTTTCTCAGGCCAGCCCCCGGCGGGCGACCGCCGGGGGGCGGGTGCCCCGGATCGAGGCGACCATGTCCAGCACCTGGCGGGTCTCCTCGACCTGGTGCACCCGGTAGACCCGGGCGCCCAGCCAGGCCGAGACCGCCGTGGTGGCCAGGGTGCCGAGCAGCCGCTCGTTCACCGGCCGGTCCAGGGTCTCGCCGACGAAGTCCTTGTTGGAGAGGGACACCAGCACCGGGAAGCCGGTCGCGGTCATCTCCGGCAGCCGCCGGGTGGCCTCCAGCGAGTGCCGGGTGTTCTTGCCGAAGTCGTGCCCCGGGTCGATGATCACCGCGTCCCGGCGGACGCCCAGCTCCACCGCCCGCTCGGCCAGCCCGACGGTGACCCGCAGGATGTCCGCCATCACGTCCTCGTACCCGGTCCGGTGCGGCCGGGTGCGCGGCTCGGCGCCGCCCGCGTGGGTGCAGACCAGCCCGGCGTTGTATCGGGCGGCCACCTCGGCGAGCTTCGGGTCCACCCCGCCCCAGGCGTCGTTCAGCAGGTCCGCGCCCACCTCGCAGACCGCCTCGCCGACCTCGTGCCGCCAGGTGTCCACGCTGATCACCGCCTCGGGGTGGCGCTTGCGCAGCTCGGCCACGAACGGCACGGTGCGCCGCAGCTCCTCCTCGACCGTGACCTCGTCGCCCGGGCCGGCCTTGACCCCGCCGATGTCCAGGATCGCCGCGCCCTGCGCCATCGCGCGGTCGGCGGCGGCGAACGCGGCCTCGTCGGCGAAGGTCGCCCCCTTGTCGAAGAACGAGTCCGGGGTCCGGTTCACGATCGCCATGATCACCAGCTCGTCGTCACCGAATTCGCGCGGTCCCAGGCGCAGTGCCACCGATGTCTCCTCCACAGCTGCTGCGGGTGCGATGATGGCCCCCGGCCTCACTAGGGACCATGCTGTCATGATCAGCCCGGTTCCCTGGCCCCTCGGAGGAGGCCGACCGGGAGTTCGGGAGGACAGCTCGTGTTCTGGGTGATCGTGGTCGCCATGGCCGTGGTGGTCGGCGGCGCCGCGCTGGTTGCGCTCGGTGGGGGCGGCTCGATGCCGGAGGCGGTGCCGGACCGCATCGCCGCGCGGCTGCCGCAGGACCGCCCGCTGAGCAAGACGGACGTCGACGAGCTGCGCCTGCCGATGGCCGTGCGCGGCTACCGGATGGACGAGGTGGACGACGTCCTGGACCGCCTCGGAGCCGAACTCGCCTACCGCGACTCGCGGATCGCCGAACTCGAGGCCGCCGCCCACCTGCGCGGCGCGGTCGAGGCCACCACCGCCCCGGACCCGGCCGCCGAGCCGCTGCCCGGCCTGGAGGCCTTCGCCCAGGTGGTCCGGCCGGGCGGCGCGCCCGCCGACGCACCGGCCCCCGAGGACGCGAAGCCGGTGAAGGACCAGTGACCGAGGCGACCGGCGGTGCGGTGCTCGGCGCGGACGGCCTGCTCCGCTGCGGCTGGGGCGAGTCCACCGACGACTACCGCGTCTACCACGACACCGAGTGGGGCCGGCCGGTGCACGGCGACGACGCCCTGTTCGAACGGGTCTGCCTGGAGGCCTTCCAGTCCGGCCTGTCCTGGCTGACCATCCTGCGCCGCCGGGAGGGCTTCCGCGCCGCGTTCGCCGGCTTCGAGATCGGCAAGGTCGCCGAGTTCGGCGAGGCCGACAAGGAGCGGCTGCTCGCCGACGCCGGCATCATCCGCAACCGCGCCAAGATCGACGCGGCGATCGCCAACGCCCGGGTCGCCCGCGACCTGGACGGCGGCCTGGACGCGCTGATCTGGCAGTTCGCCGCCGACCCGGACCGACCGGCGCCCCGCACGCTGAGCGAGGTGCCGGCCGTCACCCCCGAGTCGACGGCACTGGCGAAGGCGCTGAAGAAGGCGGGCTTCCGCTTCGTCGGCCCGACCACCGCCTACGCCCTGATGCAGGCCTGCGGCCTGGTCGACGACCACCTGGCGGACTGCCACGTCCGCACCGGCGGTCGGAAGAAGCGCCAGCAGCCCTAGCGGCCGACGTACTTCGGCTTCTCCTTGGCGATGAAGGCGCGCACCGCGATCCGGTGGTCCTCGCTCTCCCCGGCCAGGGTCTGCAGCTCGTCCTCCTTGTCGAGCAGTTCGTCCAGCGAGTGCGAGGCGCCGTAGGCCAGCGAGGCCTTGATGGCGCCGTAGGCGACCGTCGGGCCCTCGGCCAGCTCGCGGGCGAAGACCCGTGCGGTGGCGGCGAGTTCGTCGGCCGGCACGACCTTGGTGGCCAGGCCCAGCTCCATCGCCTCGGCGGACTTGACCGTCCGGGGCAGCATCAGCAGCTCGGTGGCCTTGGCGTGCCCGACCAGCCGGGGCAGCGTCCAGGACGCGCCGGAGTCGGCGGTCAGGCCGATCCCGGCGAAGGCGGTGTTGAAGCCGGCCCGGTCGGACAGGATCCGGAAGTCGCAGGCGAAGGCGAGCGAGGCGCCCGCGCCGGCCGCCACCCCGCCGACCGCGGCGACGGTCGGCTTGCGCATGCCGGCCAGTGCCCGGGTCAGCGGGTTGTAGTGCTCGGCGACGGTCCGCAGCGCGCCTTCGCCGGTCTCCTCGAACCGCTTGAGCAGTGCCAGGTGCTCGTTCAGGTCCTGCCCGACGCAGAACGCCCGCTCGCCCGCCCCGGTCAGCAGCACCGCGCGCACGGCCGCGTCCCCGGCCGCCTCGGTCACGGCGTCGCGCAGCGCGACCTTGGTGGCCACGTCCAGGGCGTTCATCGCCTCCGGGCGGTTGATGGTGATGACGGCCAGGCCGCCGTCCAGCTCGTACAGCACGGAATCGGACATGGGGGAGGGCTCCCTAAACGATCGTCGTGTGGGTGGTCGTGCCAGGATGCCGGAGCGCGGGGCGCCGTGGGGAGTGTGAGGTATCGCACCTTCCGGCGGTGCCGCCACCACCGCCACGCCAGGGCTTATCGCGCCAATTGCGGTGGTTGCGGCCGGTCCGGCCGTGGTTGCACCGAGAGTGATGTTGGTCATCAGGCCGTGGCATGCGGGATAATGGCTTCCGATCAATGCGTTCGATACCGGCGGTGGACGGACTGCCGGTGCGTAGCTGAGCGGTTGCAGGAAGGGGAACGAGCATGGCGGCCATGAAGCCGCGGACGGGTGACGGCCCGCTCGAAGTCACCAAAGAGGGGCGGGGCATCATCATGCGCGTTCCGCTCGAAGGCGGCGGACGCCTCGTGGTGGAGCTCACGCCTGACGAGGCCGACGCCCTGGGCGAGGCCCTGAAGAAGGCCTGCGGCTGACCGCAGCGGGTGCTCGCCGTCTCCTGGAGACGTACCGCCGGGCCCGGGCACGACGTCATGTCGGCCCGGGCCCGCGCGTGCTCCGGGCCCGGACCGCACCCGAGGCGGGCCGCACCCGGCCCGGCCCGCGGCTAGCGCTTCACGGCGCAGAGCAGCCCGTCCGAGACCGGCAGCAGGGCGGGCAGCAGCGCGTCGCTCTCCCGCACGTCCCGCACCAGGTCCCGGACCGCGCCGGTCTGCGGGTCCTGGAGTTCCGGCTCGGCGAGCCGGCCCTCCTGGAAGACCCCCTCGAAGCAGACCATCCCGCCGGGCCGCAGCAGCCGCAGCGACTCCAGCAGGTACTCGCGCGACTCGGCCGGGTCCCCGTCGCAGAACACCAGGTCGTACTGGCCGTCGGCGAGCCGGGGCAGCACCTCCAGGGCCCGGCCCGGTATGAACCGCGAGCGGTTGGCCGCGAACCCGGCCGCCTGGTAGGCCTCGCGGGCCAGCTGCTGGCGCACCGGCTCCGAATCGACCGTGGTGAGCACGCCGTCCGGCCGCATTCCGCGCAGCAGGTAGACGCCGGAGACGCCGGTGCCGGTGCCGATCTCGGCCACCGCCTTGGCGTCCAGTGCGGCGGCCAGCAGCCGTAGACAGGCACCGCCGCTCGGTCCGATGGCCCGTATGCCGGTCCGTGCGGACTGGGCCCGGGCGTAGGTCAGCACCGCGTCCTCGCCCACGTAGGTGTCGGCGAGGGCCGCGCGCGCGGGCCCGAACTCGCTGATGGCTGCCTCTTTCGGAGCCCCGGGTGGCGGCCCGGTGCCGGGGGATGTCGATATTTCCTGCCACAGGTTACTGGCCGGGCGGGAACCGCGTACGGCGGCGGGCCGTTGTCACTGAGGACCGGGTGCGCAAGACCTCCCGGGCACTTTTATCCAGGCTTGACGGGTGAGGTGGATATGGTGGTGGCCCTGCTGGGCAGAAGAGCCGACCGAGGAGGTGTGGCCGAGGGCGACGTCCCTGTGCGGCGGCACTCCCGCGGCACCGCGTCGGCCCGTACGCCGAAGCCCGTGATGAACCAGCCTGCGCACTCCGACCTGGACCAGCCCGCCGCCGCCCTGCCGGCCGCCGGTACCGCCGAGGCCCCTGTCCTCGCGACCTTCGCCGAGGGTCCCGACTCGCAGAGCTGGACTCCGCCCACGTGGGAGGAGATCGTCGAGGCGCACAGCGCCCGGGTCTACCGGCTCGCGTACCGCCTGACGGGCAACCAGCACGACGCCGAGGACCTCACCCAGGAGGTCTTCGTCCGGGTGTTCCGTTCGTTGTCGACCTACACCCCCGGTACGTTCGAGGGCTGGTTGCACCGGATCACCACCAACCTGTTCCTGGACATGGTCCGCCGCCGCCAGCGGATCCGCTTCGACGCGCTCGGCGAGGACGCGGCCGAGCGGCTCGCCTCCCGCGAGCCCAGCCCGGCCCAGCACTTCAGCGACACCCACTTCGACGCCGACGTGCAGCAGGCCCTGGACACCCTCGCCCCGGAGTTCCGCGCCGCCGTGGTGCTCTGCGACATCGAGGGCCTGTCCTACGAGGAGATCGCCGCCACCCTGGGCGTGAAGCTCGGCACCGTCCGCAGCCGCATCCACCGCGGCCGCTCCCACCTGCGCGCCGCCCTCAAGCACCGCGCCCCCGGCTCGGCCCCGGGCCGCGAGCGCCGCGGCGGCTCGGAGGAGCCGGTGCCGGTCGGCGTCGCCGCCGAGGTCGCGACTGCGCCGGGCGGGCGCGGACGGAGGCGATCGTGAGCGGAACCAGCTGGTCCGGTCCGGACCGTTCGGATGCGTCCGACCGGTCCTCGGCCTGGCGGAGCTGGGCACTGCCGGGACGACGCGGCACCGGGGACCCGGTGGGCGGCGAACCCGGTGACCCCCTGCTGCCCGCCGTCCCGCTGCCCGCCGACACGGCACTGCGCGCGCTGCCCGTACGGCCCGCCGAACCCGCGGCCGAGGAGCACCACCTCGGCGACCGGCTGTCCGCCTTCCTGGACGGCGAACTCGGCCACGACTCCCGCGAGCGGGTCCTGGCCCACCTGGCCACCTGTCCGCAGTGCAAGGCCGAGGCCGACGAGGGCCGGTCCGTCAAGCACCTGCTGACCCGCACCGACACCCCCGGCCCCTCCTCCGCGCTGATGGCCCGGCTGATGGCCGTCGGCAGCCTCCCGGACGACGCCCCGGCGGACGCCGGCTGGCCGCGCGGCCGCGGCCGCGACGACGACGACCTCCCCGGTGGCGGCGTGCCCGCCACCGGCACGCTCGGCGGCAGCCGGCTGACCGGCGGCTCCTTCGGCCGCGGCGCCGGAGCCTCCTTCGGCGGGGGCGCGCTCGGCGCCGACGCCCCGGTGCCCGGGGTCGACCCGCGCGCCTTCGGCCGCGGCTCGGTGCTGCGACCCCTCATGGGGCGGCGCACCGGCCGTCCGGAGGACGTCGCCCGACCCGACCGCACCGCCGCCCGCCCGCAGCCCGCCGCGGCCGCCGTACGGCCCTCCGCGGCCCGTGGCCGCCGGCTGGTCTTCGCCGCCGCGGGCGCCTTCTCGGTCGCCGCGGTGACGCTCGGCGGCGTCGGCGGGCTCACCCAGGGCGAGGAGCAGCACGGCACCACGGTCAGCCCGGTCGGCGGCAGCGGCCGCACCGGCCTGGTCCCGATGAACGCGGAGGTCCCGGTGGACTTCTTCCCGGGCCGCCCGGTGGCCGCCACCCGCGAAGCGGCGGCGCCGTCCTCCTCGCCGGAGCGCTTCCCGGGCAACTTCGCCGCCCTGCGCCAGCAGATCCGCTAGTCGAACGACAACCGAGCTTGCCCCGGCCACCGGCTGGTCTTTACCACGGCTTCATCCCGCTGTGGACCAGGGACCCGCCGGTGGCCATTACCCTGTAGGAACCGTCGTCCGACGAGCTAGGGAGCAAAGGTGTTCAGCGACGTAGGTGGGCTGGAGATCCTGACCCTGATCGTGATGGCGATCATCATCTTCGGCCCCGACAAGCTGCCGAAGCTGATCCAGGACACCATGGGCTTCATCCGGAAGATCCGTTCCTTCGCCGACACCGCGAAGGAGGACATCCGCAGCGAGCTGGGGCCCGAGTTCAAGGACTTCGAGTTCGAGGACCTCAACCCCAAGACCTTCGTCCGCAAGCAGCTCATGGGCGACGAGCAGGACCCGCTGGGCCTGAAGGACATGAAGGACTCGCTCGACATCCGCTCCGTCCTGGACGACAAGCCCGCCGCTCCGGTGAACTCCCGGGCGGGCAGCGTGAGTTTCGACAAGGCCGCCGCGGCGCCCGTCTCCACCGGCGCCCCGCTGCAGCCCGGCGAGCGGCCCCCGTTCGACCCCGACGCCACCTGATCCGGACCGGACGACCGCGGGCCCGGCCCCGCCCACGACCTGACGCCACCGCCCGCCGGCCCGCCCGGCTGAGCGGGGCGACGGCCTGTGCGCCGCTATTGTGCTGATTGTTCCCGTTGAGCCGTCCGTCACATCTGCGCCCGCGCGGGGCCGGTACGGCCCCCGGGAACGCCGAGGTACGCCACCATGGGAGCGCGCCACGGCAGGCACACGTGCGTTTGAGGAGGCCCGGGGATGGACGCGACGAGTCAGACGGGAGGGGCGACGGTCACGGCCGGCGGCCCGGTGGTCGGCGGACAGGCCGGCCCGGCGGACCCGCTGGTGCCCTACCTGTCCGCCGACTTCCCCTGGTACGGCCTGGACGACGGCTGGACCGGCCGCCGCTTCCTGATGCAGGCCGGCGCCGGAACCCCGCGCGGCGGGGCGGCCGGCACCGTCGACTACGGCACCCTCGGCCACGGCGACGAGCCGGCCAAGCAGTACGAGCCGCGCGACGTGCGGAAGTTCGCCGTCGTGGTCACCATGGCCCGCCGGGACAGCCGCCGCAGCGCCGACAACACCGGCACGCTGGAGGCGACTTCCGCCTCCTCGGCCGCCTGGCTGGCCGGCTCCGGCCTGCTCGCCGCGACCTGGCCCGGCCAGCTGGACCGCGCGCTGCGCCAGGACTGGCTGGACCAGCAGAGCAACCTGGCCTGGGACCTCGCCGACGACCTGGCCGGGCCCGGCTGGTCGACCCTGAGCCTGCCGGTCAACGGCCTGCCGCAGCCCTTCCGCTACCGGGAGTCCGAGTACGGCTGGGTGCTGGCGGGCGAGGCCCCCGGCGTGCTGCTGGGCGCCTTCGGCCGGGGCGTCAGCGCCTACGGCGTCGGCTTCGCCACCGTGCCCGACCTGGGCGGCTACGCCCGGCCGTAGGGCGTGCGGAGACGTCGAGGGCCCGGGTGGAATCCACCCGGGCCCTCGTCAGCTAGTCGCCCGCTCGCCTCCGGGGCGCTCGGACCCGGTGCCGACGGTCGGCGCTCCGGCGCTCGTGCCTCGCTTGTCGCTTCTCCCTTTCGGCACCGGCGCGCCCCTTCGGCTCGGGGGCGGAGACTCGCCCGCTCGCGTCAGAACTTGTTCTTGGGCGTCAGCCCCAGCGACATGCCGGACAGTCCGCGCTGGCGGCCGCCGAGCTTGCCGGCCACGGCGCGCAGGGCGGCGCCGGCCGGGGAGTCGGGGGCGGCGAGCACGACCGGGCGGCCGTCGTCGCCGCCCTCGCGCAGCCGGACGTCGATCGGGATCGAGCCGAGCACCGGGACGGTGGCGCCGACGGTGCGGGTCAGCGCGTCCGCGACGGTCTGGCCGCCGCCGGTGCCGAAGACGTCGATCATCTCGTCGCAGTGCGGGCACGGCATGCCGGACATGTTCTCGATCACGCCGACGATCTTCTGGTGGGTCTGCACCGCGATGGTGCCGGCCCGCTCGGCCACCTCGGCGGCGGCCATCTGCGGGGTGGTGACGATCAGGATCTCCGCGTTGGGGACCAGCTGGGCCACCGAGATCGCGATGTCGCCGGTGCCGGGCGGCAGGTCCAGCAGCAGCACGTCCAGGTCGCCCCAGTACACGTCGGCGAGGAACTGCTGCAGCGCGCGGTGCAGCATCGGGCCGCGCCAGACCACCGGGGCGTTGCCCGGGGTGAACATGCCGATCGAGATGACCTTCACGCCGTTCGCCTGCGGCGGCATGATCATGTCCTGGACCTGGGTGGGCCGGCCCTCGACGCCCAGCATGCGCGGCACGCTGTGGCCGTAGATGTCGGCGTCCACGACGGCGACCTTCAGCCCGTCGGCGGCCATCGCCGCGGCCAGGTTGACGGTCACCGAGGACTTGCCGACGCCGCCCTTGCCGGAGGCGACGGCGTAGACCCGGGTCAGCGTGCCCGGCTTGGCGAACGGGATCTCCCGCTCGGGGGCGCCGCCGCGCAGCAGCTGGGAGAGCTCCTTGCGCTGCTCGTCGCTCATCACGTCGAGTTCGACCTCGACGCCGGTCACGCCGGGCACCTTGCCGACCGCCTCGCGGACCCGGGTGACGATGGTGTCGCGCATCGGACAGCCGGAGACGGTCAGGTAGACCGCGACGCGCACCGCGCCGTCCTCGGCGATCCCGACCGATTTCACCATGCCGATCTCGGTGATCGGGCGGTTGATCTCCGGGTCGTTGACGGTCGCCAGCGCCTGGCGTACGGAGTCCTCCGTGACGCCGGCCGCGACCTCTGTCTCGTTGGCCATGCCTTGATGGTACGGCGCCCGGCGAACTGCTTAACCGGCCGGTAGCGTGCCGCCGGTCACAAGGACTCGGAGGCTTCCCGCCGTTCGTCGATCTCCTTGAGCAGCGACTGGAGCTCGGAACGGATGAAGTCCCGGGTCGCCACCTCGCCGAGGCCGTGCCGCAGGGCCGCGACCTCGCGGGCCAGGTACTCGGTGTCGGCGATGTTGCGGTCGCTGCGGGCCCGGTCCTGCTCCATGTTGACGCGGTCCCGGTTGTCCTGCCGGTTCTGCGCCAGCAGGATCAGCGGCGCCGCGTAGGAGGCCTGCAGCGACAGCACCAGGGTGAGGAAGATGAACGGGTACTCGTCGAAGCGCGCGTCCGCCGGAAGCATGGTGTTCCACAGCACCCAGACGACGATCAGCACCGTCATCCAGACGATGAACCGCCCGGTGCCGAGGAAGCGGGCGATCCGCTCCGACAGCACGCCGAAGGCCTCGGGGTCGTAGGACGGCAGGGTCAGCAGGCCGGGCCGGGCGGTGCGCGGCTGGTCGAGCCGGGTGCGGTTGGAGCCGGTGATGGGGGAGGTCTCCAGGCGGTCCCGGCCGCCGCCCTCGCGGGTGCGCAGTTCGCGCAGCTGGCGCAGCTCCCGCAGTTCGCCCTGCAGCCGCCGGCGGGCGGACTCGCCCGGCCGTCCGTTGCGGTCACCGTCCACCGTGCACCTCGTCTCTGTCGTCGTCCCCGGCGTGCAGCGCGGCGTCGCGCCAGTCCTCGGGCAGCAGGTGGTCCAGCACGTCGTCGACGGTCACCGCGCCGAGCAGGTGGTCGGCCTCGTCCACGACCGGCGCGGCCACCAGGTTGTACGTCGCCAGGTAGCTGGTGACCAGCGACAGCGGGGTGTCCGGCGGCAGCGCGTCCAGGTCGTCGTCGACCAGCGAGCCGACCAGGACGTACGGGGGCTCGCGCAGCAGCCGCTGGAAGTGCACCGTGCCCAGGTACTTGCCGGTCGGGGTCTCGTTCGGCGGCCGGCAGACGTACACCTGGGCGGCCAGCGCGGGCTTGTGGTCGCGGATCCGGATCCGGGCCAGCGCCTCGGCGACCGTCGCGTCCGGCTCCAGGACGATCGGCTCGGTGGTCATCAGACCGCCGGCGGTGTCCTCCTCGTAGGAGAGCAGGCGGCGGACCGGCTCGGCCTCCTCCGGCTCCATCAGCCCGAGCAGCCGTTCGGCCTCGTCGCCGGGCAGTTCGGAGAGCAGGTCGGCGGCGTCGTCCGGGTCCATAGCCTCCAGGACGTCGGCGGCCCGCTCGCCCTGGAGCTTGCCGATGATCTCGACCTGGTCGTCCTCGGGCAGCTCCTCCAGGACGTCCGCGAGCCGCTCGTCGGGCAGCGCGGCGGCCACCTCGGCGCGGCGCTTGGCGGACAGGTGGTGCATCACGCTGGCGAGGTCGGCGGGGCGCAGCTGTTCGAAGGTGGCGAGCAGGTTGGCCGCGCCCTGGTCCTGCTCGGGCAGCGCGAAGCCGGTGACGTCCTGCCAGTCCAGGGTGAGCCGTTCGCCCTTGCCCTTGCGCAGCCGGGTGGCCCGGCCGACCTGGACGAAGACCTTGCTGACCTCCCACTCGCGCAGCCGGGTCTGCACCATGCCGACGTCCAGCACGGTGACGTCCTCACCGGTCTTGGACCAGGAGACGGTGCGGTCCAGCAGCTCGGCGAGCACCAGGGTCTCGGAGGGGCGCTGCTCGAAGCGGCGCAGGTTGATCAGGCCGGTGGTGAGCACCTGGCCGGACTCCAGGCTGGTCACCCTGGTCATCGGCAGGAAGATCCGGCGCCGGGCGACGACCTCGACCACCAGGCCGAGCACCAGCGGCGGGCGGCCGCCGAGGCGCAGCGAGACGACCACGTCCCGGACCCGCCCGACCTGGTCGCCGTTCGGGTCGAAGACCGCGATGGCGGAGAGATGGGAGATGAAGACCCGGCTGCCTGGCCCTGCCATGAACTCCCTCGACTCGCTCGACGCCGTCCGGTGCGCGCCTGGGCGCACGTCCGGCCTAGGCTACCCGCGGCGCGTGCGCCCGGCCCGGTGAGGCACGGTAGCGGTCCCAGGAGTCCTCGGCGTGAACCTTTAGCGGCGCTTGAACAGCAGTTTGGGCAGTCCGGCCGGGATCGGGCGGCGGGTGGTGGCCGGGGTGGGCATCGGGTGGGCGGCGTGCGAGCCGTCCGGCATCGCGCCCGGGTGCTCGGTCAGCGCGCCGACCGGCCGCAGCCGCAGCACCCGGCACTCGCGGGCCCAGCGCTCGGCGATGGTGTCGGTGTCGGGCGCGTTCAGCCGCTTGCCCTTGAGCTCCTCGACGGCGCCCAGCCAGGCCTCGCCGTGCGGGGCCAGCTCGACCACCTCGGCGCTCCAGCCGGTCAGCCGGCCGCCCTTGTCCTTGCTGCGCACGGTGACCACGGCGCCGGCGCCCGCCGTCAGGCCGTGCAGCGGCTGCTCGCCGCCCCCGCCGACCACCACCACCGCGCCGTCGTGCCAGGCGTGCCAGAGCGGGCGGGACTGCGCCTCGCCGTCCGCGCGCACCCAGAGCAGGCCGGACTTCTTCGCGGCCTCCTCCAGCAGGGCCTGGTCGAGGAAGTCGTCGGCGGTGGGGGCGGCGGAGTTGCGGTCCATGGCGGACAGCGTACGGCTTTCCGGCCCGCGCCCGTCCGCCGGATGTCTCAGCCCCCGGGCGACAGTTCCATTGGCGGCCCACGGGCCTTACCGTATGAGCGCCCCGCCCCCGCGACCAGCGAAGGAGCGCCGTGCCCGCCGCCCGGCCCGCGACCGCCCCCGCCCCTGCCACCGCCGCCGACCAGCGGCCCGCGCACCCGCTGCCCACCGTCGACCTGCTGCTGCTCGCGGTGTCGATCGGCGGCATCTCCTTCTCCGGCCCGCTGATCTCCGCGACCGCCGCGCCCGCGCTGGCCATCGCCTTCTGGCGCAACGTCATGTCGGTCGGCGCCCTCGGCCCGTACGCGCTGCTGCGCCACCGCGCCGAACTGCGCGGGATCGGCCGGCGGGCGCTGCTGCTCGCGGTCGCCGCCGGGGCGCTGCTCGCGGTGCACTTCGCGCTCTGGATGCCCAGCCTGCGGATGACCTCGGTGGCCTCCGCGACCGCGCTGGTGACCACCACCCCGCTGTGGACGATCCTGCTGATGCGGCTGTTCGGCGTCCGCGCGCCGAGGATGGTCTGGCTCGGTACGGTCGTCGCCTTCGCCGGCGTGCTGGTGCTGACCGGCGTCGACCTCTCGATGTCCCCGCGGGCCCTGCTCGGGGACGGCCTCGCGCTCGCCGCGGGCCTGGCCGCAGCCGGGTACATGCTGCTGGGGGCGGAGGTCCGCAAGACCGTCAGCACCACCGGGTACACCCTGGTCTGCTACGCCACCACGGCGGTCGGCCTGCTGGTGATCTGCCTGGCCACCGGGACGCGGCTGTCCGGCTGGTCGGCCGGGGCCTGGTGGCAGATCGTGCTGCTGATGGTGACCGCGCAGCTGCTCGGGCACTCGCTGAGCAACCGGGTGGTGCGCACCCTCGGCCCGTCGATCACCTCCACCGCGATCCTGCTGGAGACCCCGGGCGCGGCCCTGATCGCCGCCCTCTGGCTCGGCCAGTGGCCCCCGGCGGCGGCCTACCCGGCGGTGGTGCTGATCCTGCTCGGCCTGGTCCTGGTCGCCCGGGGCGGGCGGCGCTGACCGGGGGAGCGGGGAGAGGGGCCGGGGGCTACAGCCAGCCGTTGCGGCGGAAGCCCCGGTACATCCCGACGCAGATCACCGCGATCGCGCCGAGCACCAGCGGATAGCCGTAGGCGTGGTGCAGTTCGGGCATGTAGTCGAAGTTCATGCCGTACACGCCGGTGATCATGGTGGGCACCGCGAAGATCGCCGCCCAGGCGGTGATCTTGCGCATGTCCTCGTTCTGCGCCACCGACACCTGCGCCAGGTTCGCCTGGAGCAGCGAGTTCAGCAGTTCGTCGAAGCCGTGCACCTGCTCGGTGACCCGGGCCAGGTGGTCGGCGACGTCCCGGAAGTACTTCTGGACATCCGGGTCGACCAGGCCCTGCGACGGCTCGGATAGCTGCTGCATCGGACGCAGCAGCGGCGCCACCGCGCGCTTGAACTCCAGTACCTCGCGCTTGAGTTGGTACACCCGGCCGACGTCCGCGCTGCGTGCGCCCTTGGCCGAGAAGACGCCGTACTCGATCTCGTCCACGTCGTTCTGCAGCCGATCGGCGACCAGCAGGTAGTTGTCCACCACGTGGTCGGCGATCGCGTGCAGCACCGCGGCCGGGCCCTTGGCGAGCAGTCCGGCCTCGTCCGCGTCCGCCTCCAGTCGGTGCCGCAGCTCCTGCAGCGAGCCGTGGCCGCCGTGCCGCACGGTGATCACGAAGTCCCGCCCGGCGAAGACCATCAGCTCGCCGGTCTCCACCACCTCGCTGGTGGGCGTGAGTTGGTCGTGCTCGACGTAGCGGATGGTCTTGAAGACGGCGAACAGCACGTCGTCGTAGCGCTCCACCTTGGGCCGCTGGTGGGCGTGCACCGCGTCCTCCACCGCGAGCGGGTGCAGGCCGAACCGCTGGGCGATGCCCTCGAACTCGGCCCCGGTCGGCTCGTGCAGTCCGATCCAGCTGAACGAGCCCGCGGTGTCCGGGAGTTGGTGGGCCGCCTTGACCCGGCGGACGGCCTCGCGGGGGCTGCAGGCCTCGCCGTTGCGCCGGCCGTGCTGGTAGACCGCGCAGTCCACGACCGCCGATCCGCTGCCCTCGGGCACGGCGTCGTACGTCCCGGCGGCGCCCCGACGGCGGTTGGTGCGGACGGCGGCGCGCAGGCTGTTGATCATCGACATGGCAGGCTCCCTGGGGCAGGAGCCGTCGCACGGCGGCGAAGAGGGGCCGAGGGCAGGGCCGTGGTGCGACGGCGAAGAACACCGGTGAAGGGGGATGGAGGTGCTCTCCCGGCCGGTCCGTCCGCCGCCGGCCGCGCCCGGGCCACTGCGGCTGGATCAGCCGCTCAGGCCTGCGGTGCGGGGGTGCGGGGACGTCGGGGCCGGGCAGAGCTGCCGGTACTGCATGGTCGGCCGGTATCCACCGCAACCACCTCCTTCGCGCCGCCGCCCCGGGACGAACGATCCCGGTGGCCAGTCGCTCACCCTAACATCTGACCGGGTATCGGCGCCCCGGGCGTTCGCCGGCCCCCGCCCGTACGCCCCCGCGCGGACGCCGGGGCGGCCCGGGTTACGCTCACCGGCATGGCGCACGACTTCCCGTCCTTCGGCGACCCCCACGGCGGCAGCTCCCCGGAACTCACCCGGGAGGCGGTGTTGGCCGCCGTCGAGGCCCGGCTGATCTCGACCCTCGGCGAACCGAGCGGCCGCGCCGCCGTCACCTTCCTCGGCACCGACCGGATCGAGGTGCTGCGCTTCGGCCCGGACCCCGAGGGCCTGGTCCGCTACGCGACGCTCGGGATGTCGGCCGCCCCGATGGCCGACCCGACCCAGCCGGTCGCCGACCAGCTGCGCGGACCGCGGGTCGAGCTGGTGCTGACGGTGCGCGGCGGGCGGGACGGCGTGCTGCGCAGCCTCGCCACCTTCGCCGCGACCCCGCAGGTCGAGGGCCTGGTGGTGGCCCCGGGCGGCTCGTTGGACCTCGGCGCCCCGCTCTGGGACGGCGCCCCGTTCACCTCGGTGCTGGCCGCCGAGCCGGGCGGGCTGGTCGAGGACCTGGAACTGGCCGAGCCCGCCGAGCCGGTGCGCTTCCTGCCGCTGCTGCCGATGACGCCCAACGAGGCGGGCTGGAAGCGGGTGCACGGCGCGGCCGCGCTGCAGGAGCGCTGGCTGAACCAGGGCGCCGACCTGCGCGACCCGCAGCGGCGCGGCGTCAAGCTCGACTGACCCACGGTCAGGACGCGTACGGGACGCGGGCGGGAGGCGTACGGGGCGCGGGCGGGAGGCGTACGGCCGTGCCCGCCCGCCCCGCCGCGCTCCGGTGCGCCGGAGCGCGGCCCCGCCCGCCGTCAGCGCTGGATCGGCTTCGCCCCGGTGGCCTGGGCCAGCAGCGCCTCGTACACCGCGGGGTCGGTGGTGTACTCGCCGAGCCGGACGGTCTTGCGGCTGCCGTGGTAGTCGCTGGAACCGGTGACCAGCAGGCCGAGTTCGCCGGCCAGCCCGCGCAGCCGCTGCCTGGTCTCCTCGTCGTGGTCGGTGTGGTCGACCTCCAGCCCGGCCAGTCCGGCGGCCGCGAGGTCGGCGATCACCTGGTCCGGGACCGTCCGGCCGCGCTTGACCGCGCCGGGGTGGGCGAACACCGGCACCCCGCCGGCCGCCCGGACCAGCCGGACCGCCCGCACCGGGTCGGTCTCGTGCTTGCGGACGTCCGCCCGGCCGCCGTTGGCCAGCCACTGCCCGGTGAAGGCGTCCGAGACGGTGGCCACCACGCCCGCCTCGACCAGCGCGCTGGCGATGTGCGGCCGCCCGACCGAGCCGTCCCCGGCGATCCGCTGCACCTGCTCCCAGTCGATGTCCGCGCCCAGCTCCCGGCAGCGCTCGACGATCGCCCGCCCGCGCCGGAACCGGTCGGTGCGCACCAGCTCCCGCTCGCCCGCGAACTCCGGCTCCTCCGGGTCGAACAGGTACGCCAGCAGGTGCATGCTGACCCCGCCCACCACGCAGGACAGCTCGGCGCCGGGGACGACGGTCAGCCGGGTGCCGTCCGGCAGCGCGTGCACCGCCGCGGCGGCCGCGGCATGGCCGGCGACGGTGTCGTGGTCGGTGAGCGCGACCACGTCGAGGCCGGCGGCGACCGCCGCCGCGACCAGTTCGGCCGGGCTGTCGGTGCCGTCGGAGGCGTTGCTGTGGGCGTGCAGGTCGATGCGCACGGGGCGGACTCCTGGGGGTCGGGTGTCGCCCAGGATAGGTCGTCCGCAGGACAGGCCGTCCGTCCGGCCCGGGGTCAGCCCAGCAGTCGGGGGGAGAGCGCCCCGCAGGGCAGCAGGTCCAGTTCGGCGCCGGCCTCGCGCAGGTCGGTGAGCACCAGTTCGTCGTACATCACCAGGGCGGACTGCTCGGGCCAGGCGATCGCCCAGAGCCAGAGCCCGCGGGCCTCGCCGACGAACACCGCGCGGTCGGCCGGGGCGTCCGGGACGTGGAACATCGGGGTGGGCCGGCCGGCGGCCATCAGCTTGGCGTCGGCGGGCTTGTAGAGGCCGACCGAGTCGCCCGGGTCGGGGCCGGGCAGTCCGGCGTAGCGGGCGCCGAGCCCGACGCCCAGTTCCTCGGCGACCAGCACCAGCTCCCCGAAGCCGCCGAGCGGGGCGGGCCCGGCGCAGGCGACGGCGGTGGCCCGGGCGCCCGAGACGTCGTCGCCGACGTGGGCGATGCCGGTGTAGAGCCAGCCGACCGGGAGCGGCCAGGGCAGCCAGACGGGGACCTGCGAGCGGGCGACGGCGACGCCCAGGGCTTCCACGCTCGGGGGCAGCACGGGCTGCATCGGGTGCACGGCTCCGTGTCGGTCGCATTGCCAGGTGTCCGAAAAAAGACCGGGGGCGCGGACCCGACCGGCGCACCTCGGACAGCTTGGCTCGCCCCTCATAGCCGACAACGCTCCTCCCTCCGGACCGCCGCGTCAAGGACGATCACCCGTACGGACGGCTCGGCGGCACCTCGTCGGTGCTGGACGCCCGGCCGGCGCGGATGGGGTGCGGCGCGGGCGGTTCCCCGTTGGGGGATGTCCCGTGGCGGGCGGCGGCAAACGTCCCGGGGGCCGAGGGCGGTGCCGGGGCCGGACGCACTGACGCCCCGTCATCGGCGATCGCGGTGACGGGGCGTCAGTCGGGTATCGGTACGTCCGGGTCGGACGCTCCCGGCTCGTCGGCGGCGGGTGGGGCCTCCCGATCGGAGGCGCCGCGCCGGGTCAGACGGTCGGGCACGGGCGGATGAGTAGGCGCTCACCGGTGCGGGCGGCGTCCTGGACGAATTCGCGGACGGTCTCGGCGTCGGCTATCACGCGCTCGGTGGCGGAGCCGTTGGCGTCGTCCAGTCGGAGGATCTCGAAGCGCATGGGCTTGGTCATGGGCGTCTCCTTTCCGGGCCCCGCGGTGCGGGGCGATTGCGGCTGAGTCGGTATCAGCCCTTTCGGGGTCTTGCGGATCCGGCGCTGGGGCCGGACCGGGCGCGTCGTACGAGCGGCGGTCTGCTGCGGCAAGGGCTCCCCCTGGACTTGCCTGATGCGTCTGGTGCCTCGTGAACCACGGTGCCGTGGTGGTGCTACCGGGCCGTTGCCCGTCCGTAACGTCCGGGTTTCGACTGATAGGAACCCCGGAGGGGCCGCCGATGATTCCCGGACAGAATCAAAGATTACCGTAACTAACGACTTTTGTCCTGCGTTGAAGCCGGTCGAACCTCCGGAAGTGGTACAGACCACTCCGGGAGAGGGTCGGCCCCGGGGCCGGTCGGGGGGCCGGGCTCAGGCCCAGAACGCGGCCAGCGCCTCGGCCGTGGCGGCCGGCCGCTCGGCGTTGGGGGAGTGGCCCGCGCCCGCGACGACCACCCGGCGGGCGCCCAGCCGCTCCGCCATCGCGCCCTGCTCCGGCACCGGCCAGGCGTAGTCCCGCTCCCCGGACAACACCAGCACCGGCAGCGCCCCCGCCGTCACCGCGGCCAGCTCGTCCACCCGGTCCGGCGCGGCCACCAGGTGCCCGCCGGTGACGGCCAGCGACCGCGGCACGTTCGCCACCCAGCGGCGGTGCAGGAACTCCGCGACATCCGGCGCCAGGGCGGGCTTCGGCTGCCCGCTGTCCTCGTCCATCTGCCGCATGACCTGCCAGATCTCCTCCAGGCCCAGCACCGGCAGGACGTCCAGCAGCAGCCTGGTCCGGGCCGCCTCGGCCGGGTCGATCGCCCCCGGCCCGGTGGCCATCAGGGTCAGCGAACGCCACGGCAGCGGGCCCTCGGCGGCGGCCGCGAGCACCGCCTCCCGGACCACCTGGCCGCCGAAGGAGTGCCCCAGCAGGTGCACCGGCCCGCCCTCCGCGGCCAGCACCCCGGTCAGCGCCCGGACGTCGGCGCCCAGCGCGTCCACGGCGTACGCCGCCGGGTCGTCCGGCCCGCCGGTCTCGTACTGGCCCCGCTGGTCCACGGCCGTCACCCGGTACCCGGCGGCCGCGAGCGGTGCGAGCAGCGCGATGAAGTCCTCCTTGCTGCCCGTGAACCCCGGCACCAGCAGGGCCGAGCCGCGCACCGGGCCGTCCGGCTCCGCCCGCAGCGCCGCGAACTCCCCGCGTTCGGTCGGCACGCGCTCCGCCCGGGCGCAGCGGGGCAGGTCCAGGAACGGCGGAGTACTCATGAGCGGGTTCCCTCCCGGGGCAGACGACGCCCCGAGCCTAGGGCCCGTCTTCGGACTCCCGCCTGCGGGGCGGGCGGACGACGGGAGTCCGAAGACTGGCCCTGCCGTCAAGACCCCCCTCCCACCGGGCAGGACGTCCGGGAACGCCCGAGGGGGCGGGGCGGGTCAGCCCTCCGGAGTGGCCTCCGGGGCGGCCACGGCCTTGCGGGTGCGGGTGCGCTTGCGCGGAGCCGGCGCCTCCTCGGCCGGGGCCTCGGCGGCCGGAGCCTCCGGGGCGGTCTCGGCGACGGCCTTCGGCTTGCGGGTCCGGGTCCGGGCGGCCGGCTTCTCCTCGGCCGGGGCCTCGGTGACGGCGGCGGCCTCGACGGTCTCGGCGACCTCGGCCTTCGGCTTGCGGGTCCGGGCGCGGGCCGGCTTCTTCTCCACCGGGGCCTCGGCCGGAGCCTCGGTCACGGCAGCCGCCTCGACGGTCTCGGCGACCGCGACCGCGACCGCGACCGCGACCTCGGCCTTGGGCTTGCGGGTCCGGGTGCGGCGCGGCTTCTCCTCCGCCGGGGCCTCCGCCGGGGCCTCGGCCACAGCCTCGGTCACGGCGGCCGTCTCGACGGTCTCGGCGACCTCCGCCTTCGGCTTGCGGGTCCGGGTCCGGCGCGGCTTCTCCTCGACCACCGGCTCGGCCGCGACCACGGCGACCACGGCGGCCTCGACGACCGCAGCGGCCTCGGCGACGACCTCGGTCGCCACCACCGCGGTGGCCTCGCCCGAAGCGGCGCCACCGCGCGAACGGCGGCGACGACGGCGCGGCGCGGCCTCGCCCTCGGCGCCCTCGACGGCCGGGGCCGACCCGGTCACCGGGGCGGCGGCAGCGGCCTCGCCCTCGCCGGCCGACGAGCCGCCGCGGGTGCGGCGACGCTCACGGGTGCGGCGCGGCTTCTCCTCTGCCGGGGTCTCGACGGCGGCGCGGTTCGGGCCGCTGCGCCCGCCGCGGCCGGTGCGGGCGCCCCGCCCGCCGGTCTCGCCGAGGTCCTCGATCTCCTCCGCGCCGAGCCCGGCCCGGGTGCGCTCCGAACGCGGCAGCACACCCTTGGTGCCCGGCGCGATCTTCAGCAGCTCGTAGAGGTGCGCCGAGGTGGAGTAGGTCTCCTCCGGCTCGTTGAACGGCAGGTCCAGCGCCTTGTTGATCAGCTGCCAGCGCGGGATGTCGTCCCAGTCGACCAGGGTGACGGCGGTGCCGGAGGCGCCGGCCCGGCCGGTGCGGCCGATCCGGTGCAGGTAGGTCTTCTCGTCGTCGGTGCACTGGTAGTTGATGACGTGGGTGACGCCCTCGACGTCGATGCCGCGGGCGGCCACGTCGGTGCAGACCAGCACGTCGACCTTGCCGTTGCGGAAGGCGCGCAGCGCCTGCTCGCGGGCGCCCTGGCCGAGGTCGCCGTGGACGGCGCCGGCCGCGAAGCCGCGCTGGGTCAGCTGGTCGGAGACGTCGGCGGCGGTGCGCTTGGTGCGGCAGAAGATCATCGCGAGCCCGCGGCCGTCGGCCTGCAGGATGCGCGAGACCATCTCGACCTTGTCCAGCGAGTGCGCACGGAAGATGTGCTGCTCGATGTTGGCGACGGTCGCGCCGGTGTCGTCCGGGGCGGCGGCCCGGATGTGGGTCGGCTGGCTCATGTAGCGGCGGGCGAGGCTGATGACCTGGCCCGGCATGGTGGCCGAGAACAGCAGGGTCTGCCGCTTCGCCGGCAGCATGGTGATGATCTTCTCGACGTCGGGCAGGAAGCCCAGGTCGAGCATCTCGTCGGCCTCGTCCAGGACCAGCGCGCGGACCTTGGACAGGTTCAGCTTCTTCTGGCCGGCCAGGTCCAGCAGTCGGCCCGGGGTGCCGACCACGATGTCGACGCCCTTGTTGAGCGCCTCGACCTGCGGCTCGTACGCCCGGCCGCCGTAGACCGCGAGCACGCGGACGTTGCGGACCTTGCCGGCGGTCTGCAGGTCGTTGGTGACCTGGGTGCAGAGCTCGCGGGTCGGGACGACGATCAGCGCCTGCGGGAAGTCCGAGAGCTGCTCCTCGGTGGCCCGGCCGGCGTCCACGTCGGCGCGCACGATGGCGCGCTCGATCAGCGGCAGGCCGAAACCGAGGGTCTTGCCGGTGCCGGTCTTGGCCTGGCCGATGACGTCGTGGCCGGTCAGCGCGACCGGGAGGGTCATCTCCTGGATGGGGAAGGGATGGACGATGCCGACGGACTCGAGTGCCTCGGCGGTCTCCGGGAGGATCCCCAGATCCCGGAACGTCGTCTTGATGGGTTCAGCGGTGGTGGACAGGGTGCTGCCTCTTCCGTTTTCGGAGGGGCCGAGAGCGAGCGGCGGGCGGGCAGCCGCGCGGCTGCGTACGGGCCTGACGGCCCTGATGACAGCTGCGCGGACGCACAACCGCGCCGGTCCCTGCGGCCGGCCGGTGCGCGCGGCCCGATGGCGGGGCGCGTCGCCGGCGGCGTCGGGGAGGATTCCCGTGAGGGACCTGCGCGGGACCTCCGCCAGGTGGGCGTGGTCTCGGCGGCCCTCGCTCGGCCACTGATGCGGTGCCAAGGCTTGAAGTCCAAGCCATGGTCGGAGCCGATCGGCTCTCCGACCGGGCATCCGCGTACGTGAGTACCCGTGCCTCCGGTGCGGACACGTCCGGGGGACGCGCTGCCGCTACGGAGCGGGCTCGTGCGGGTCACCGAGACGGCGGTGACACCGTGCGAACACGACGGGGCTCCGTACCACCATACAGTCAGGCGACGACTCGAACACGTGACGCGTCTGACACCGCCCCCGCCGGCCGCCGCGGGACCGGTCGAACCGGCAGGTCACCGGGGGTGCACCCGGCGTCGGGGCGCAGGCCTTAGGGTGGCGGGTCATGGAGACCCATGGTGAGACGCAGGACGGCGCGCCCGGCTCGATCGGCGACTGGGCCACGTGCTCGGCCGAACCGGGCTACCGCGCGGCGGTGCTCGACCTGCTCGGCGCGCTCGCGTACGGCGAGCTGAGCGCCTTCGAGCGGCTCGCCGAGGACGCCAAGCTGGCGCCCGGCCTCGCCGACAAGGCGGCCCTGGCCCGGATGGCCTCCGCCGAGTTCCAGCACTACCAGCGGCTGCACGACCGGCTCGCCGAGATCGGCGCCGACCCGCAGGAGGCCATGCGCCCCTTCGTCGAGCCGCTGGAGCTGTTCCACCGGATGACGGCGCCCTCGGACTGGCTGGAGGGCCTGGTCAAGGCCTACGTCGGCGACGCCATCGCGACCGACTTCTACCGCGAGGTGGCCGTCCGGCTGGACGACGACACCCGCGACCTGGTCCTCGGCGTCATGTCAGACACCGGCCACGGCCAGTTCGCCATCGACAAGGTCCGCCAGGCGATCGAGGCCGACCCGCGGGCCGGCGGCCGCCTCGCGCTGTGGGGCCGGCGGCTGATGGGCGAGGCGCTCAGCCAGGCCCAGCGGGTCGTCGCCGAGCGCGACGCGCTGTCCAACCTGCTGGTCGGCGGCGTGCAGGTGCAGGGCTTCGACCTGGTCGAGGTCGGCAAGATGTTCAACCGGATCACCGAGGCGCACACCCGGCGGATGGCCGCCCTCGGGCTGGCGTCGTAACGGGCGTCGTCACGGGCTCCGTCACGGGCTTCATGACGGGCGTCGGAGCGGCCCTCAGGCCGGTCGGTGCCGCCGCGGCGCGCGGTGGGCGCCGGCCCGGTGCGGGTGGTGCCGGTGCGCCGGGGCCCGCCCGGCCGCGAGGTCCGGCCGGGCCAGCAGCGAGGTGACCACCCCCGCGGCCAGCGCCGAGAACGCCACCGAGGCCACCGGGGAGCGCCCGTCCAGGCAGAAGTGCGCGACCACCCCGCCGAGCAGCGCCGCCGCCAGGGCCGTCCCCACCACCAGCGGGCGGGACGCCCGGTAGTACCCCGGCAGGCCCAGCAGCGCGGCCGCGGCCGCGACCAGACCGACCAGGACGAAGACGAACGACTCGACCAGCAAGGCGGCCTCCCCGGGGGAACGGGCGTGCGGCGACGGTGCCGCACCTGTCGCCGTACCCAGCCCGACCAGGCCGTACACGCGACGGTGCCCCGCTCCCTGACGGGAACGGGGCACCGGGCCGGCCTTGACGGGGCGGCGCCTCAGGCGGTGCCGAAGCCCACCTTGCGGGCGGCCGACTCGCCGATCTCCACGTACGCCAGGCGCTCGGCCGGGACGATGACGCGACGGCCGTGCTCGTCGGTGAGCGAGAAGAGCTTGGTGGAGCCCTCCAGCGCCTTCGCGACCGCGCTCTCGACCTCATCGGCAGTCTGCGAGCTCTCGATCACGATTTCGCGCGGCGCGTTCTGCACGCCGATCTTGACCTCCACGGCTTCCGTCCCTCCGGGTTGGCAGTCTCCACGCGCGGCCACGGGCCGCCTGGGACAAGCGGCCACGGCGACCGCGCCGTACGGCTTCACCATAGAGCACCCGATCACCGCCGAGGCGAAGGTCAGCGGATCGTCAGCGCTGAGCGGAACCCTCCGGCGCGAGGTCGGCCGGGTGCATCGGGAAGCCCTTCAGCCCCCGCCACGCCAGGCTGGCGACCAGCCGCACCGCCTCGTCGCGCGGGATCTCCAGACCCTGCGACAGCCAGTACCGGGCGGTGATCTGGGCCAGGCCGCAGACCCCGGCGGCCAGCAGCTTGGACTCCGCCTCCGGCAGGTCGGTGTCCTCCTGGATCACCTTGCTGACCAGCGTCGCGCTCGCCTCGGAGGCCCGCTCCACCCGCTCGCGCACGGCCGGCTCGTTCGTCAGGTCCGACTCGAAGACCAGCCGGAACGCGCCCGACTCGCTGGAGACGTAGTTGAAGTACGCCTCCATCGTCGCGGCCACCCGCAGCTTGTTGTCGGGAGTGGTGCCCAGCGCCTCGCGGGTGGACTCGACCAGGGCGTCGCAGTGCTTGTCCAGCAGCGCCAGGTAGAGCTCCAGCTTCCCGGGGAAGTGCTGGTAGAGGACCGGCTTGCTCACCCCGGCACGGTCGGCGATGTCGTCCATGGCGGCCGCGTGGTAACCCTGCGCGACGAACACCTCCTGGGCGGCACCGAGCAGTTGTTCACGGCGGGCGCTTCGCGGCAGGCGGGCACCGCGCGGGCGCTCCTGCGCCTCCTGGATGGCCGTCACGGCGCTCCTCACTTCGGGGTTCTTCGGGGCTGGCAAGAGGGCCGATTCTACTTTTCGGTAACCGCGCCCGCCCTCGGTGAAGGCGAGAAAAGCAGTCCGCCCGCTTGTCAGGAGCCCACAATACGGCGCTGACCTCGGCGTCGGCAGTGGTGCGACGAGGGAAGGACGGGGACGGGACCGGGGGCCGCAACCGCCGGACCACCCCGGCCGCCCCCGGTGGGGCCTCACTACCATCGTCCACCATGAGCAGCGCTGAGCAGCAGGTACGTACGGTCGAGGTCCCCGGCGCGGTGCTCGCGGTGCACCGGCCCGCCGAGGAGGGCGGCACCGACGGGCGCGAGCCCGGGCTCTTCGTGCACGGCCTGGGCGGCTCGGCCGCCAACTGGACCGCCCTGATGGACCGGCTCTCCGGCCTCGTCGACGGCGAGGCCGTCGACCTGCCCGGCTTCGGCCGCTCCGGCCCGCCCACCGACGGCAACCTCAGCCTCAACGGCCACGTCCGCGCCGTCATCGGCTACCTGGAGGCCTCCGGCCGCGGGCCCGTCCACCTCTTCGGCAACTCGCTCGGCGGCGCCGTCTCCGTCCGGCTCGCCGCACTGCGCCCCGACCTCGTGCGCAGCCTCACCCTGGTCTCGCCCGCCCTGCCCGAACTGCCCCCGCAGCGCTCCGCCTGGCCCACCGGTCTGCTCGCCCTGCCCGGTCTGCCCGCCCTGGCGCGCCGGCTGTCGGCCGGTCGGCGCGACGCCGAGGCGGCCACCGAGGACCTGCTGCGGCTGGTCTACGGCGACCCGGCCGGCCTGAGCCCGGCCGCCCGGGCCGAGGCGGTGGCCGAGTACCGGCTCCGGCTGGAGCAGCCGCACGCGATGCCGGCCCTGATCGGCTCGGCCCGCGGCATCGTCTCCGCCTACACCGAGCGCGGCGACCAGGCCCTGTGGCGGCAGGCCGAGCAGGTCGCGGCGCCCGTGCTGCTGGTGTACGGGCTGCGCGACAAGCTGGTCTCCTACCGCTCCGCCCGCCGGGCCTGCGCGGCCTTCGCCGACGCCCGGCTGCTGGTGCTGCCGGAGTCCGGGCACGTGGCGATGATGGAGCACCCCGACGCGGTCGCCCGGGCCGTGCGCGAGCTGATCGCGGGCACCGCCCGCTGAGCGGCGGGCGGCGCCGGAGCGCCGTATAGCGCGCGGTAACGGCCCGGCTCGGGGCGAGGTCACGGCGGTTCACTCGTTCAGGTGGCAGCCAGGCATGTGACCGATGGATCGCCCCGGGCCGGTCCTACCTTTCTGCTGCCGGACCGAACAGGTGTGGGGGAGGACCGCTGACGCCGGAGCACTCGGCGCACGGCCCGAGCAAGCGTCCCGGCGTACGGCCCCGCGGCTCCCGTGGCCCCTGCCCAGGGGGCGTCCCAGGGGTGCGGGGGCGGCCGGCCTGACCGAGGCCGCCGGCGCCGCCCCCGTCCCGAGGCAGAAGGAGGTCTCCCGTGCGCGTCGCGCTGCTCACCGAGGGTGCCCGTCCGCATCCCGACCGTGGTGCCGGGGCCTGGTGCGAGCGGCTGGCCGAGGGCCTGCCGGAGCACGAGTTCGAGCTGTACCTGCTCACCGGCCCGGACGGCCTCGGCGCCGTCGCGCGGCTCTCGCCCGCCTGGCACGGCGCCCGGGATCTCGCACTCTGGGGCCGTCGGCCGTGCGGCCGGGCCCCCGGGGCGGTGCGCAGACGCCGGTACGCCCGGGCGTACGAGGAGCTGGTGCGGGCGCTGGTGCTGCCGGGGGAGCGGGCCGGCTTCGGGGCCGGGCTGTACCGGCTGGCGGTGCTGGCCCGGGAGGACGAGGGCACCCTGCCCGCCTTCCTCGCCTCCGCCCACGCCCGCCGGGTGCTGGAGCGGACCTGGCGGCTGCCCGGCGCGGACACCTCGGCCGGACAGCCGCTGGTCCACGACGTGCTGGTCGCCGCGGACCTGCTGGAGCAGTGCCTGCGCCCGCTGTCCGCGCCCTGGTACGGCACCGGGCCCGGCGGCCTCGGCGCCGCCGACCTGTGCCACGTGGTCGGCGGCGGCCCGGCCGCGCTGCCCGCCCTGATCGCCCGGCAGCTGCACGGGGTGCCCTTCGTGGTCACCGAGCACGGGCTGCACCTGCGCGAGCAGTACCTCGGCTGCGCGCCCCGAGCCGAAGGGCGCGCCGGTGCCGAAAGTGAGGAGCGACAAGCGAGGCACGAGCGCGGGAGCGACGACCGTCGGCACCGGGTTCGAGCGCCCGGAGGCGAGTGGGCGAGTCACGAGGCGCCGTACCGGTGGCCGGTCCGGGCGCTGCTGCTGTCCTTCTTCCGGGCGCTCACCGAGGAGACCTACCGGCAGGCCGCGATACTCACCCCGGGCAGCGCCCACGACCAGCAGTGGCAGCGCCGCTGCGGGGCCGATCCGGCGCGTACCCGGGTGGTGTACGAGGGCACCCCGGCGGTGGACCGCCCGGCGGCCGGGCCGGAGCCGCAGCGGCCGACCCTGGTCTGGGCGGGTGCGCTGGAGCCGGGGCGCGACACCGAACTGGTGCTGCACGCCTTCGCCCGGGTCCGCGCCGAACTGCCCGGGGCCCGGCTGGTGGTGCACGGCGAGGAGGCCGCCCCCGGCTACCGGGCGCACTGCGCGGCGGTCGCCGAGCGGCTCGGGGTGGCCCGGGCGGTGGACTTCGCCGGACGGCCCGGCTCGCTCGCCGAGGCCTGGCAGGGCGGCACGGTGGCGGTCTTCTCCGCGCTCTCCCAGCGCAGCCCCCGGCTGCTCGCCGACGCCATGCTCAGCGGCCGCGCGGTGGTCTCCACCGACGTCGGGGTGGCCCGCGAGGTGGTCGGCCCGACCGGGCTGCTGGTGCCCGCCCGCGACCCGCGCGCGCTGGCCGGGGCCTGCCTGGCGCTGCTGCGCGACGAGGAACGGCGCTCCCGGCTGGGCCTGGCGGGGCGGCTGCGGGCGCAGGAACGCTTCGCCGTCGAGCCGGTGATCGGCGCCTTCCGGGAGATCTACCTGGAGCTGGTCTCGCAGTACCCGGCCTTCCCCGAGGGGGGCGGGGCGGGCGCGCCGCGTCCGTTCGCCCGCCCCGCCGAGTACTGGCTCGGCGACGGCCCGCCGGGCGGTCGGGAGGACGGGACCGATGCCGAGGCAGATGCCCCGGGCCCGCACCGCCGTAGTGGGCAGCTCGCCGCCGCGTCGGTGATCGCCGACACCCCCGCCCGCCCCTCCGGGCCGGCCCTCGCGGAGGCCGTCTGATGTCCGGCCCCGTCGCCAGTGCCGACCCGGTGCGCGAACTGATGGCCGAGCACCGGGAGTTGTGCGAGCGCGCCGTCGACCCGCTGGAGATCGCGGCCGGACTGGAGGAGGCCGGGCTCGGCCCGGACGCCGCCGCGCGCTGCCGGCACGCCGACCTCTTCGCGCTCGCCGAGGAGCTGTACGCCCGGGTGCCCCGGCGCCCGCCGCCGCCCGAACCGCCCGCGCCGCGCCGCAGCGGGGCCGCCGCCCGGGCGGCACTGACCGCCGCCGCGCTGGCCGCGCTGCCCTGCGCCGGGGTGGTGGCGCTCGGCGCCCGCTGGCCGGTGCTGCTGCCCGCCGCCGTCCCGCTGGCGCTGCTGCCCGCGCTGACCGGGCCCGCCCCGGCCGAGCCCGCCCCGCCGCCCTGCGGCCCGGCCTGCCCGGCGGAGCTCGGCCCGGTCCGCACCCCGTCCCGGCCGGCCGGCTCCCGGCTGCGCCCCGCCGCCTTCGGGTACGGGCTGGGCCTGGCCGCGCTGCTGCTGCTCCCGCTGGCGGCGCCGGGCCGGGACCGGCCGCTGGCCGCCGCGCTGGTGCTGGCCGCCGCGGTGTCGGCGGGCTCGGCGGAGCGGGCGGCCCGCTGGTACCGGCAGGTCGGCCGGGGGCACCTCGGGTCGGCCCGCACGCTGGCCGAGTTCCGGGCCCGGATGCGCCCGGTGCTGCCGGTCGCGCTCGCGCTGCACCTGGCGGTGCTCGCGGTGCTGACCTACGCCGCGCTGGCCGTCCTCGCGGTGGTCGCGCCGCGGCCCGGGCCCGGCCACGGCGGCGGCCTGCTGCACCTGGCCGCCGAGCGGGCCGGTCCGGCGGCGTGGGCGGCGCAGGGCGTGCTGGGCCTGCTGCTGGTGCTGCCCGCGCTGCTGGCGCGGTGCGGCCGGGCGACGGCCGCCGCGCTGGGCGCCGCGGCCGGGCCCGCCGCGACGGCGGTGCTGCTCGCCCTGGGCCGTCCCTGGCCGTCGGCCGTCCTGGTGGGCGGCGGCGCGGTCGCGGCGGTGCTGCTGCTGCACGGCTGGGCCGTGCTCGGCCGGGCCGGTGCGCACCGCTGAACCCCCTTGTCAGACCTGTCAGACCTGTCAGATCTCGTTCGCTTCTCGTTCGCTGTTTTCAGTCCGCCAGGTCGTCCCCGACCTCGCTTCGTGGAAGGACGCCCCCGATGAGGGTGCTGCTGCTGGGCGCCGACGGCTTCATCGGCCGCCGGGTCACCGATCGTCTGCTGATGGACCAGGAGTTGCAGGTGACGGTGCTCGGCCGGCGCGACTCGGCCGACATCCGCTTCGACCTGACCACCGGGAGCCCGGGCGCGCTGGCCCGCTTCCTGGACGCGGTCGCGCCGCAGGTGGTGATCAACTGCGCGGGCGCCACCTACGGCAGCTCGCGGACCCTGATCCGGTCGAACACGCTGGCCGTCGCGACCGTCTGCGAGGCGATCCGGCGCAGCCGGGAGCCGGCCCGGCTGGTGCACGTCGGCTCGGCTGCCGAGTACGGGCCGGTGCCCGGCGGGGTGCCGGTGTCCGAGCAGGCCGAGCCGCGGCCGGTCGGCCCGTACGGGGTGTCCAAGCTGGCCGGGACGGAGCTGGTGCTGGCCTCCGGGCTGGACGCGGCGGTGCTGCGGGTGTTCGACGTGGTGGGCCCGGGGGCGCCGACCGCCTCGCTGTTCGGGCGCCTCGCCGAGGGCCTGCGGCGGGCGCTGGAGCGGGACGAGAACCAGGTGCGGATGCCGGACCTGTCCGGATACCGGGATTTCGTGGACGTCCGGGACGTCGCCCGGGCGATCCAGGCGGCGGCGGTCTCGGCCGCCACCGGGGTGATCAACGTGGGCAGCGGGCACGCCGTGCGGGCCCGGGACGCGGCCCAGCTGCTGGTCCGGGCGTCGGGCTTCGAGGGGGCGATCGTGGAGGAGAACCGGCCGGTCCTGCTGCCGGCGCAGGTCGGCGGGCCGGGCGGCGACCACCTGCCGGGCCACGGCCACCAGCCGGGTCCGTACCTGCCGGGCCACCGGGCGGAGGTGCACCGGCCGGAGGGCCGGCCCGCCCCGGGCGAGCCGGTGCCGTGGCGGCAGGCGGACGTGCGCACCGCCCGGGACCGTCTCGGCTGGCGGACACAGGTGCCGCTGGAGGAGTCGCTCGGGGACGTCTGGCTGGAGACGGCCTGCCGGGTGTGAGTCCGGAGCGGGAGCGCCCCGGGCCCGGAACGACGGGCCCGGGGCGCTCCGGGGCGTCCGGCGGGCGGTTCCACGATCCGGCGCGGCCCGTCTCGCCCATCGGACGAGCTGTCTCGGAATACCGGTGGGGCATGACACTGTTGGCCTAGAGAGCCACCTGAGTGGCGGTGCAACAACCCCGTCCGAGGCAGGCCCCGGCCGCCTGAACAAGACACCCATCGGAGTCCCCGTGTCGTTGCCACCCCTGGTCGAGCCGGCCGACGAGCTCACCGTCGACGAGGTCCGCAGGTACTCCCGCCACCTGATCATCCCGGACGTCGGGATGGCCGGGCAGAAGCGGTTGAAGAACGCCAAGGTGCTGTGCGTCGGCGCCGGCGGCCTCGGCTCGCCCGCGCTGATGTACCTGGCCGCCGCCGGTGTCGGCACGCTGGGCATCGTCGAGTTCGACGTGGTCGACGAGTCGAACCTGCAGCGCCAGATCATCCACGGCCAGGCCGACATCGGCCGCTCCAAGGCGGAGTCGGCGCGCGACTCGGTCAAGGAGATCAACCCGTACGTCGACGTGGTGCTGCACGAGGAGCGCCTCGACAACTCCAACGTGATGGAGATCTTCGCCGGCTACGACCTGATCGTGGACGGCACCGACAACTTCGCCACCCGCTACCTGGTGAACGACGCCGCGGTGCTGCTCGGCAAGCCGTACGTGTGGGGCTCGATCTACCGCTTCGACGGCCAGGCCAGCGTCTTCTGGGCCGAGCACGGCCCCTGCTACCGCTGCCTCTACCCGGAGGCCCCGCCGCCGGGCATGGTCCCGTCCTGCGCCGAGGGCGGCGTGCTGGGCGTGCTCTGCGCGTCCATCGGCTCGATCCAGGTGAACGAGGCGATCAAGCTGCTGGCCGGGATCGGCGACCCGCTGGTCGGCCGGCTGATGATCTACGACGCCCTGGAGATGAACTACCGCCAGGTGAAGGTCCGCAAGGACCCGAACTGCGCCGTCTGCGGTGAGAACCCGACGGTCACCGAGCTGATCGACTACGAGGCCTTCTGCGGCGTCGTGTCCGAGGAGGCGCAGGCCGCCGCCGCCGGTTCGACCATCACCTCGAAGCAGCTCAAGCAGTGGCAGGACGACGAGGAGGACATCTACCTCATCGACGTCCGCGAGCCCGGCGAGTACGAGATCGTCAACATCCCCGGCGCGGTGCTGATCCCGAAGAACGAGTTCCTCATGGGCGACGCCCTGGAGAAGCTGCCGCAGGACCGGAAGATCGTGCTGCACTGCAAGTCGGGCGTGCGCTCGGCCGAGGTGCTGGCCGTGGTCAAGGCCGCGGGCTTCGCCAACGCCGTCCACCTGGGCGGCGGCGTGCTCGGCTGGGTGAACCAGATCGAGCCGCACAAGCCGGTCTACTAGGCCGCCGGCCGGACGTACGGCCCCGGACGGCCCGGACATACGGAGGAGGGCCCCACCGCCGAGCGGTGGGGCCCTCCTCCGGATGTG